>JAUNSB010000046.1:0-3763 GCA_030539375.1 Prevotella sp. | reverse complement strand
TAGTCGGTAAATTTTTTTGGCTGTTTAAATATAAAACCATACCTTTGCACCCAAACTTAAAAAATTATACAATGATAAAAAGAATCTTAACTATCTGTTTTGTCCTATTTACATTAGGACGCATCCAAATTTCTGCTAAAGCGGACATACTGTGTTTACGCTGTGAGAAAATTGACCCAAAGCCTATTCATACAGATAAAGGCAAGGCTCCCATGCGTATGCCTGAAATCAGTATGGATGGCACAACTCTCCTTTTCCAACCTTACCATTCCGAGTACATTATTAATATAGTGCAGAACGGAGAAGTGGTGTTCACATCTGTAGTCCCTGCTGATGCTGCTCAATACGAGTTGCCCGATTACATCAGCGGTGAGTGCGTCATTCAGTTTCTTACTGGCAACTACTGCTTCTGGGCAGAGATAGAACTATAGAAATACTTGTATTCCTACACCTGTATATACGCTGATTAATTCAGTAAACAATAATTATATTAACTAAAAGACAAACAAAATGAAGAGAAAAAAATTTTTCACTGTGATAGCTATGTGCTGTTTTGTATTAAGCAGTAACGCACAATTTAGAGTAAACAGCAACGGAAATGTAAGCGTCGGAACAACCGAGACCCCGTTGTCTATGTTGAGCATTAACAATAAAGGTAATAATGACTGGAAGGTGTCGCTGTTAAGCTCCGGCTATGGTGTCTATTCTAAGCGTGAAGGCTCGAATTCCGGTTGGGGATGTGCCCTATTCGGAGGCAGTGCCAATGCTAATACAAATTTCAGTGTCGGCGTAAGAGGAGAAGCCTTTAGCTATACTGTATTGAATTCAGGACGGTCGTTTGGAATAATGGGCATCGCTGGAAATGCAACCTCTGGATGGAATTACGGAGTATACGGCAGGCTGGATGGAACAAACAACGGTGCAGCCATTTATGGAACAACCAATTCCACAGAAAATGGCTCCAATACAGGCGGCAAGTATGCAGGCTATTTTAATGGCGCAACAAAAGTTGTAGGAAATCTTTCTGTAACAGGGTCCATATCAGGAACTGTGCTTAATAAGGCTGTTTCAACATTAGAAAAAAGAAATGCTGAAACAGATATTCTGACTGTAGATGAAACGGCAACAGGCACATCAATGACGGAAAAAATAAAAGGAATGACGGCCATACCTTACTATATTACACC
Organism: Prevotella sp.; assembly: GCA_030539375.1. Classification (GTDB taxonomy): domain Bacteria; phylum Bacteroidota; class Bacteroidia; order Bacteroidales; family Bacteroidaceae; genus Prevotella. Next base: position 2,576 of record JAUNSB010000046.1, on the reverse strand, counting down.
TGATAATAATCTGACAAAAACAATAAATAATGCAGATACGGTAGAGGTTGAGCGTGCAATGTCCATGCTTGAAGCTCAGAATCTGTCAAAGAAACACTATGCCTTGTCCGTTGAAAGAATACAAGAGTCTTTCCCCGATTTAGTTTATGAAAATGAAGATGGCACTACAAGTGTTAATTACATGGAGATGATACCGATTTTAGTACAAACAATAAATGAATTGAACAACAGGCTACAGTCATTGGAACAAAGGTATTCACTAAACAAAACACGTTCTGCCGGTAATGGAGATAATATTTATAACGATATAGTTTTAGGTAATAATTCCCCCAATCCGTTTTCTACAGAAACATCAATTGAATATAACATACCTAATGGTGTTAATGAAGCTGCTTTATGTATTTATGACATGAGCGGAAAGCAGAAAAACAAGTTTATTATCAATGAGCGTGGCAAAGGGAGTATAGATATTACGGCAAATAATTTCAATGAAGGACTATACGTATATGCCTTAATTATTGACGGGAATGTATATGATACAAAAAAAATGATTATAACTAAATAATTACAGAAATGGGGAAATACAGAATTATATTTATTATATGTTGTTTTTTCGCTATAAACAATTCATATTCAAAGAAGAGGATTGCATTGGATAATAACCTGTCCAAATGTTTTACAGTTCAGACAATAGAATCAAATAGCGACAATTATATTATAAATGTACAGTTTCACGGGTTCTATGATACGGTATCGAAAATATCAGATATAGAATATCATAAAACATCTGATGATATATATATTCAAAACGTCACATTTAACCAAGATGCAACATACAATAATCAAGGGACAGTCTATATTGGGTATGATGTAACAAATGATAAAGAGCATGGAAACGTTATCATAAAAAATGGTAAAACTCTGAAAATAACCAATGCATCAGAAGTTATCATAAAGAATGGATTTGAATGTGAAAAGGGAGCAACATTTATTGTTGAATAGTAAAAACTGAACGTGTTTGTTGATTATGAAACAAAGAGACCAATCGATAGATTTCATTAAGTTTGTCTTGATAGTACTGGTGGTGCTGCGGCACATCGCTTTTTTTTGCGACACGTACCCGAGCATAAGATGGAACATTAAGTTTCTGATGCCGGCATTTCTGTTGGTCACGGGGTATCTGGTAAACATAAAGAAGTCAGTAAGGCAATTCAGCCTGTATATGCTAAGGCTGATATTGCCTTACATGATAATGGTAACGGGATATTGCATAATGTCGTATTTCATTCCGACGAAAGACGGACTCACACAGCTCTCATTACAGGCGATATGCCACAAACTGTTCATCACGTCAATAGGCCCGTATTGGTTTCTGCTTGCCATTATTGTATGCGGAATGGCATATTATATCTGCTTCACGGCATTACGTAACGTAAAAAATGAAAGGACAAAATTAGGGGTCCTACTGCTGTTGCTGTGCGTGATATGTCAAATTTATCCGTCAACGGCGTTCGATGTCTACTCGGTGGTCTACTATTTCATCGGCGTAGTTCTGTGCAGGCTGAACATCCGGTTTTCAACGGCCTTCCAGCCGTCGTTTTTCAGTATATTTGTCGTCATTCTCATTGGCTCAGTTGAAGAGTATAATGAATGGTATGACACTCTTCTATTGTTTGCAGTATATTGCAGTTTGTCGTTTCTCCTCTGGATATATCCGAGGATAAGGGACGGCAGGGTAAAGGATGCCTGTCTGTATATTGGGCGCAACACCCTGCCGATATATCTGTTTCACCCCATTTTCACGATGGCTGCAAAATTCTATCACCCGCTTTTTGCATTTGACTCCAGCGAAATAACCTTCACGCTGGTGACAATATGCGTTGCCGTTGCCGGCAGTCTGGCAATAGCCATGATAATGGAACGTACCCGTGCGGCATGGATTTTTGGAAAAGCCAGGATGCTGAGGTGAATTTGGCAAAAAAAATTGGCGGTTACAGATAATAATATTACCTTTGCACCAAACTTATAAAGAACTTACATAATGATGAAAAGAATCTTAACTATCTGTTTGGTCCTGTTTACATTAGGACACATCAAAGTTTCTGCTCAAACAGATAAAATGTGTTTACGTTGCGAGAACTCAGACTCTGTTTATACCATATTGCAGAACAGGACACGAACAGTAAGCACATCATCCTACAAGGATGTCACCGTGACTGCCCCCGGAACACTGGCACAGGCTTTAGGCTCTGATGCGGACATCATTGATTCGCTTGTGGTGAGAGGACCAATCAATGACAATTATTTTAATACAATATGGAGCGCCACGTTTCACGGAAACCTGGCTGTTGTTAATCTTGAGCATGCTTAAAAACTATATAGAAATGGATATGACGGGGATTGAGGATATCACTTGCGGAAAAGAGCCCCGTCAGGATGTCATATATGATTTGACGGGACGGAGAGTACTCCTGCCTACTCAAAATCATCTGTATATCAGAAATGGAAAGAAATTCATATATAAAACTCATTGAAACAAACTCTGATTATCTTAGGATACTTTGCCATTTATCCTA
>JAUNSB010000045.1:0-31231 GCA_030539375.1 Prevotella sp. | reverse complement strand
ACAGAAATAAAGAAATGACAAGAGAAGAATTAGTAAAAGAGATTTTCACAAAGAAATCGTTTCTTTGTGTGGGACTTGATACTGACTTGAAGAAGGTGCCGCAGCATCTGCTCGACCGTGAAGACCCTATCTTCGACTTCAACAAGGCTATTATCGACGCCACCGCTCCATACTGCGTGGCATATAAACCCAACCTTGCTTTCTACGAGGCTTTTGGAGTGAAGGGCATCATCTCGTTTGAGCGCACAGTGAAGTACCTCAACGAGAACTATCCCAACCACTTCATCATTGCCGATGCAAAGCGTGGCGACATAGGCAACACCAGTGCCATGTATGCCCGTACTTTCTTCGAGGAGTATAACATTGACTCACTCACCGTGGCACCGTATATGGGTGAGGACAGCGTGAGCCCGTTCCTTGCTTACGAGGGCAAGTGGGTGATACTGCTGGCGCTGACAAGCAACAAGGGCAGCCATGACTTCCAGCTCACAGCCGATGCCGATGGCGAGCGCCTGTTTGAGAAAGTGCTGAAGAAGAGTCAGGAGTGGGGCAACGACCGCAATATGATGTATGTTGTGGGTGCGACCCAGGGCAAGATGTTCGAGGACATACGCCGCGTGGCTCCTACCCATTTCCTGCTGGTTCCAGGTGTCGGTGCTCAGGGCGGCAGTCTTGAGGAGGTTTGCAAGTATGGCATGACCGACGACTGCGGTCTGCTCGTGAACAGCAGCCGTGGCATCATCTATGCTTCGCAGGGTGAGGACTTTGCCGAGGTGGCTGCGCAGAAGGCAAAGGAACTGCAGGAGCAGATGGCGGAGATACTGAATAAGAGTGTTTAGTGTTCAGCGTTCAGTGTTTAGTGTGGAGTTAAGATGAAGATTATCAATGACCCGTTATACGGATTTATAGACATTTCCGACGGACTGCTTCTTGACATCGTGAAGCATCCGCTGATGCAGCGGCTCACACGCATCAACCAGCTTGGCATGGCAAGCGTGGTTTATCCCGGTGCCCGCCATTCCCGGTTCCTGCACAGCATCGGGGCATTCCATTTAACGGGTCAGGCGATAATGTCGCTGCAGCAAAAGGGGCATTTCATCTTCGACAGTGAGGCAGAGGCGGTTGAGGCTGCCATATTGATGCACGACATCGGGCACGGACCTTTCAGCCATGTGCTTGAGCATACCATCATCAGCGGAATATCCCACGAGGATATCTCGCTGATGATGATGGAGCAGATAAACCGCGACCTTAACAACCAGCTTGGGCTTGCCATAAGCATATTCAAGGATAATTATCCCAAACGTTTTCTTCATCAGCTCATAAGCAGCCAGTTGGACATGGACCGATTGGACTATCTGCGGCGCGATGCTTTCTTCACAGGTGTGAGCGAGGGTAACATCGGCAGTGCCAGGATAATAGCCATGCTCGACATGCTTGACGATAATCTTGTGGTGAACTACAAGGGAATAAACCCGATAGAGAACTACCTCATCAGCCGCCGCACGATGTACTGGCAGGTGTATCTGCACAAGACAGTGGTGGGCTATGAGAAGATGCTGGTGAGCCTGCTTAGCCGTGCTAAACATCTGACCGCCATTGGCTGCGACGTGTTTGCGCCGCCGGCTCTCAGTTATTTTCTGCGTAATGATGTGGATGCGGAATGGTTTGCTGCACACGATGAGGCGTTTCTGATGTATCAGACGCTCGATGACAACGATATCATGAGCGCCATAAAGGTATGGGCGATGAGCGATGATAATATTCTCTCAACTCTTGCCACAAATATATTGAACCGCCGGCTGTTTAAGGTGGAGGTGTTTGATGAGCCTGTGGCGCAGGAATATGTAGATGTGATAGCCCAGAGTATCTCAAAGAAAATGGGCATCCCCATGAAGGACACCCATTATCTTGTGAGCGTGAATGCTATTCAGAAAGATACTTACGACATCTCCGACAACAGCATCACGATTGTGATGAAGGACGGCACGACAAAGGACATTGCCGAGGCGTCGGAAATACTCAACGTGCAGACTCTGGCAAAGAAAAATAGGAAGTATTTTCTTTGCTACCAGCGTTAGTGTTCAGTGTTTAGTGTTTAATTTTGGCTGCGCAATCATAACTGAACACTAAACACTGAACACTAAATCAGATTCTCATAACATTTTTTACGCCCTTTACTGTGCGGAGCCGCTTTATCAGCGCCTCCAATTTCGATATGTCCTCTACCATCACAACGAGGTTGCCGCTGAACAGACCGTCGTGGCTGTCTATGCTGATGCTGCGCAGCGACAGTTTCTCCTCTTTGCTTATGATTGAGGTGAGGTTGTTCACGATACCTATGTCATCATTTCCAACAACCCTCAGTGTGATGCTGTATTGCGACTGTCCCTTGCCGCTCCATCTTGCCCTGATAACACGATAGCCAAAACGCTTGCGCATCTCAGGAGCGTTGGGGCAGTCGGTACGGTGAATCTTCACGCCACCCGTAACGGTCACAAATCCGAACACATCGTCGCCGTAGATTGGGTTGCAGCAGCGCGACAACTGGAAGTCTATTCCCTTTAGGTTGCGGTCTATCACGAGCACATCGTCACAGGTCTTGGCAATCACCTCGTTGGCGCTCACATAGTTGTAGCCGTCGGCACTCTTGCCCGTCAGGTTGTCCTGATGATTGTTGTCGTCATGACGCTTTATCTCCTGATAAGTGTCGATGATGTCATTTATCTCAATCTGCTGTTCTGCCACTTTGTGATAGAAGTCGCGGGTTTCCTTGAATCCCATCTTCTTGATGAGGCGTGCCATAACTGACTCCTCAATCTCTATCTTTCTGTTCCTGAACTTTCGCTCTATTATCTCCTTAGCGTATGCCGCTTCTCCCTGCTGTGTGGCACGCAGTGCCAGTCGTATTTTCGATTTTGCGCGTGATGTCTGTACAATGTTGAGCCACTCCGGCTTTGGCTTCTGTGTAGAGACGGTCATAATGTCCACGGTGTCGCCGCTGCGAAGCTGTTCACGGAAGGTCACCACCTTATTATTATTTATACGCGCGCCTGTGCATGTGTTTCCCACATTGCTGTGTATGTGGTAGGCAAAGTCAAGCACGGTGGCTCCTTTGGGAAATTTGAACAGGTCGCCCTTTGGGGTGAACACAAACACCTCGTCCTCATACAAGTCCATGCGGAACTGGTCCATCACCTGCATGTCGTCGCTGTTTTCCAATATGTTGCGTATGTTGCCAAGCCACTCATCGAGTCCGTTCTCACCCTTTATTCCTTTATATCTCCAGTGTGCCGCCACACCCTTTTCTGCCACTTCGTCCATGCGTTCGGTGCGTATCTGCACCTCCACCCATTTGTTTTCCGGACCAAGCACGGTGATGTGCAGGCTCTCATAACCGTTCGACTTCGGCACGCTGAGCCAGTCGCGCAGTCGGCGAGGGTTGGGCTGATACATGTCTGTGACAATGCTGTACACCTGCCAGCAATGCATCTTTTCTTTCTCAAATGGTGAGTCGAGAATCACACGTATGGCAAACAGGTCATAGATACCCTCAAAGCCACACTGCTGTTTCTTCATCTTTTGCCAGATGGAGTGTATGCTCTTGGTGCGCCCCTTGATGTGGAACTTCAGTCCTGCAGCTTCCAGCTTTTCTTTTATAGGTTTTATGAAAGCGTCGATATACTTATCGCGCTCAGCCTTGGTGGCATTGAGCTTGTCCTTTATCATATAGTAGGCATCATGCTCTAAGTATTTCAGCGACAGGTCCTCAAGCTCGCTCTTCAGCTTGTAGAGTCCCAGCTTGTGGGCGAGGGGAGCGTAGAGATAGGCCGCTTCTTCCGAAATCTTGCGCCGCTGCTCGTTGTCGGGCATATCCTTAATGGAGCGCATCAGGCTCACACGGTCGGCAATCATTATAAGAATCACTCTCATGTCCTCGGCAAACGACAGCAGCAGGTTGCGGAAATTCTCCGACTCCACCACAGGTGCCTTGGCATAGAGCTCCTTGATGCGCTGCAGTCCGTGGAGAATCTGCTTCACCGACAGACCATATTTCTCGCCCACCTCATCGAGCGTTATCACACTCTTTTCCACACTTTCTCTAAGCAGGATTGCCTTAATGCCGTCATCCCTCAGACCAATCTCCTTTTCTGCAAGCTCAGCCGTGAGATAATCCTCGGGAGTTGGCGCTATTGGTGTCACAAAATCACTTTTCCCTTCCATAATTTGTCTACATTTTGTTAAATACCATTGCAAAGATACACTTTTTTATTGATTTATTTTTCAGTTTCGGTATTTTTTTGTACTTTTGTAATATTAATTACTAATTTTATTAATTATGTTAACACAAAACGACCTAAAACAGATAGCCGACAAAGGCATCAGTGAAGAGAAACTCAACTATCAGTTGGGGCAGTTTAAAACCGGATTCCCATTCCTCAAACTTGAGGCTGCGGCTTCCATTGATAAGGGTATAGCCAGTCCTTTTGAGGCTGCACGTAAGTGCTATATTGACACTTGGAATGCCTATAAGGCAGAGGGCAAGCGTGTGGTGAAGTTTGTTCCTGCATCGGGAGCTGCCAGCCGTATGTTTAAGGACATGTTCGCGTTTGTTGACGCTGACTATGACGTGCCGACTACTGATTTCGAGAAGAAATATTTCGATAACATCGAGAAGTTTGCTTTTTATGATGCTCTCAATGAAGTTTGCCAAAAGAATGAGGGTAAGACCGTAAAAGAGCTTATTGCCGCAGGCAACTACAAGGCTGTGGCTGCCAATATGCTGAAGCCTGAAGGGCTGAACTACGGTCAGCTGCCAAAGGGCATGTTGTTGTTCCACAAATATCCCGAGGGCGCCCGCACTCCAATGGAGGAGCACCTTGTAGAGGGCGCGCTCTATGCGGCAAGCGAGGGCAAGTCAATAGTTCACTTCACGGTGAGCCATGAGCACCTTGACTTCTTTAAGAATAAAGTGGCAGAAAAGGTGCAGTATTATGCCGACAAGTTTGGAATAACTTACGACATATCATTCTCTGAGCAGAAGCCGTCTACCGACACCGTGGCAGCTAATCCCGACGGCACTCCTTTCCGCAATGCCGACGGCAGTCTGCTGTTCCGCCCTGGTGGTCATGGAGCGCTCATCGAGAATCTAAACGAGATAGATGCCGACATTATCTTCATAAAGAACATTGATAATGTGGTACCCGACCGTCTTAAACCAGAGACTGTGGAGTATAAGCAGGTGATTGCCGGACTGCTCGTCACTCTGCAGGAAGAGGCTTACGACTGGCTGCGCATTCTCGACAGTGGCAATTACACCCATGACATGATAGAGGATCTGATTCGTTTTGTGCAGCAGGATCTGTGCTGCCGCAAGAGCGACATCAAGGAGCTTGAGGATGCCGACCTCGTTATTTACCTGCGCAAGAAGCTCAACCGCCCGATGCGTGTATGCGGAGTGGTGAAGAATGTGGGCGAGCCCGGTGGCGGTCCGTTCCTCACATACAATCAGGACGGCACAGTGAGTCTGCAGATTCTTGAGAGCAGTCAGATTGACAAGAGCAATGAGGAGTATATGAAGATGTTCGCACAGGGAACCCACTTCAATCCGGTAGACCTTGTTTGTTCCGTGAAGGACTATCAGGGCAAGCCGTTCAACCTGCCCGACTTCGTTGATCCCACAACAGGTTTCATCAGCCAGAAGAGCAAGGGCGGCAAGGAGCTGCAGGCTCTGGAGCTTCCCGGATTGTGGAATGGTGCCATGAGCGACTGGAACACAATCTTCGTGGAGGTGCCGCTCGGTACATTCAATCCCGTGAAGACTGTCAACGACCTGCTTCGCGAGCAGCATCAGTAAAGGAAGTGAAGAATGAAGTTTTTCTTCATTCTTCACTCTTCATTTAAATAATAAAAGCGGTTACCTTCTCAGGCGACCGCTTTTCAATTCAATAGGTACTAGTCTTTTTTTAAGGTAAAAAGATTGTTTATCAGGATAACGATGCAAAGATACACAACTTTTTTTAATTACGCAAACGTTTTCGTGATTTTTTTGCTGATATCGTGAAAAAATGTCTATTTTTAAGGTCTGTTAACTAAAATACTGTTGTGTTAGTAAAATATCTTGATATAAGTCAAAAATAAGTGTATTTTTAACAATTAAAATTGAAGTTTTGATAAAAATTCTTTCACAGCCGATTTTCCATTAACATGGACAAACAAAAAGAACCGAACGCATTTCACAGCGTTCGGTCCTTTTTGTTTGTCCATGTTGTCTTATGAGTTTTTTTACAATGAGTTGGGCAGTTCATACCACTTGATGTAGCAGAAGTCCATGCGGTGAGGCAGCAGGCTGTTCTTTGGATACATGCGCACTGCGCTCTTGTATGAGCCAGCTACGTTTGGCTCAATCTTGCCCTCAAACACGAAGTTGTTGCCGTCGCGGCCTGTAACCTCCAGAGGAATGATGCTCTTGATGCGCTCTTCGCCTTCCTTGTTGGTGTAAACGCTTACAATCTCAAGGCCGATGGCATCGTCGAGTCCCTTCTCGTTAACGACATACTTCACGTTGTAAGTCTTACCAGTCTCCGGACCGCTAACAGGAATGTCCCACTCCTTGCTGATAACTTCGATGTCATCCCAACGCTCTGCTACTGTCTCTTTCCAAGCTGCAATTTCCTTTGCAATCTTGTTGTTGTCGGCAGAGAGTTTGCCGAAGCGCTCAGCCTCCTTGATGTAGAACTTGTTGTAATAGTCATCAAGCTGACGCTTCATGGTGTAGTGAGGAGCAATCTGTGCGATAGAGTTCTTGATAACCTTAATCCAGCCCTCGCTGTAACCCTTCTTGTTCTTGTTGTAGTAGAGAGGTATAATCTCGTGCTCAAGCAGACCGTAGATGGTGGCTGCGTCGAGCTGATCCTGATAACCCTGGTTCTGGTATGTGCGCTTCTCGGTGAGAGCCCATCCTGCGCCCTCGCGATAGCCCTCAAGCCACCATCCGTCTTTCACTGAGAGGTTTACAACACCGTTCATCTCTGCCTTCTCGCCAGATGTACCAGATGCCTCAAGCGGACGGGTAGGAGTGTTCATCCAGATGTCGACACCCGAAACGAGGCGGCGTGCCAGCTGGAAGTCGTAGTCCTCAAGGAAGATAATCTTGCCGAGGAACTCAGGGCGCTGGCTGATTTCGTAAATCTTCTTGATGAGTCCCTGGCCTGCACCGTCGGCTGGGTGAGCCTTACCTGCGAAGAGGAACTGTACTGGATGGTCTGGGTCGTTCACAATCTTTGACAGGCGCTCAAGGTCAGTGAAGAGCAGGTGAGCACGCTTGTAGGTTGCGAAACGGCGGCAGAAGCCGATCATCAGCGCGTTAGGATTGATCTTGTTGAGCAGAGAAACCACGCGCGAGGGATCGCCTTGGTTCTTGAGCCATGTCTCACGGAACTGCACCTTGATGTAGTCAACGAGCTTCTGCTTCAGAGCCATACGTGTGCTCCAGATTTCCTCATCAGGCACATTGTAGATAGCCTCCCAGATTGACTGGTTGCTCTGGTCGCTCAGGTGTTTCTTGTCGAAATATTTTGCGTAAACTGCACGCCACTCTGTAGCACACCATGTCGGGAAGTGAACACCATTGGTCACATAGCCCACGTGGTTCTCCTCTGGATAGTAGCCGTTCCAGATGTTTGAGAACATCTTCTGGCTCACCCATCCGTGGAGCATACTTACGCCATTGACCTCCTGACAGGTGTTGCATGCGAATGTAGACATACAGAACTTCTCGTTGTGGTCGTCAGGGTTGGTGCGGCCCATGCCGATGAACTCGTCCCAGCTGATGCCGAGCTTTGCAGGATAAGCACCCATGTACTTGCCGAAGAGGTCCTTGTCGAAGTAGTCGTGACCGGCGGGTACTGGAGTGTGAACGGTATAGAGACCGCTTGCACGAACCAGCTCAAGAGCCTGGTTGAAGGTGAGACCCTCCTCAATGTAGTCGCACAGACGCTGCAGGTTGCAGAGCGCCGCATGACCCTCGTTGCAGTGATAGATATCCTTTTTGATGCCGAGCTTCTTCAGTGTGAGCACACCGCCGATACCGAGCAGAATCTCCTGCTTGATGCGGTTCTCCCAGTCGCCGCCATAGAGAGCGTGAGTGATAGGCTTGTCGAACTCAGAGTTCATGTCGTTGTCAGTGTCAAGCAGATACAGCTTCACACGGCCTACGTTTGCAACCCATACGAGTGCGTACACGCTGTAGTTGTTGTAAGGCACCTCAACCACCATCTGATTGCCGTTCTCGTCGAGAACGCGCTCTATTGGCAGTGAGTTGAAGTTCTGTGCCTCGTAGTTGGCAACCTGCTGTCCGTCCATGCTCAGTGACTGTGTGAAGTAACCGAAACGATAGAGGAAGCCCACTGCGCACATGTCTACATTAGAGTCGGATGCCTCCTTGATGTAGTCGCCGGCGAGCATACCGAGACCGCCAGAATAGATTTTGAGAACTTGAGTCATACCGAACTCCATGCAGAAGTAAGCCACTGACGGGCGCTTCTTGTCAGGCTCTACTGTCATGTAAGCCTTGAAGTCGTTGTAGACACTCTTGATGGTTGCCATGATGGCAGCATCCTTCACAATCTCCTCCTTGCGCTCATAGCTCAGACGCTCAAGCAGGAGTACAGGGTTGTGCTTCACCTCAGTGTAGAGAACAGGGTCGAGCGCACGGAACATGTCGCGTGCCTGATAGTTCCAAATCCACCAAAGGTTGTGTGCAATCTCGTCGAGACACTTCAACTCTTCAGGAAGGCTTGACTTTACCGACATCTCCTTCCATACAGGAGTGTTTACGTAATCAGCTTTAATTTTCATAATTGTGTTGATTTATGTTTTTAATATTTATTTCCGAAAATTTTGCCAGATGATGATATTACTACTGTTTCTTGCTCTTGCTTGCAGCCTTTTTCTTGCTCATCGTCGCCGGCTTCTTTTTCTTTGCCACAGTCTTCTCTTCGTTGCCTTTAGTTTCAGCATCCTTTTTCTTTGTCGGCTGCGGGGCTATGAGTTTCTTTCGTGCCTCCGATTTCTGCAAGGCAATGTCGTAGGCATCTTTATAATATGTGATGAACTCGCTCCAAAGCGCTTTCTTCGACAGAGCTTCTGCTTTCTTGCGTATGGCATCCTTTTCTGTCTGTGGCTTGCCTATATACTCGCTTATGGCTTCGGCAATGTGTTCCACCACCTCATTATAGTTGTAGTCGGTGCGGTTCACCACCATCACGCCGTCCTCAATCTCGCCGTTGTGACCCACAGTCTGGTTTACCCACATTCCAAAACCTGCCAGATTTGTTGTGATGCAAGGCACCTTGAAGGCGATAGCCTCAAGCGGAGTGTAGCCCCACGGCTCATAGTAGGACGGATAGACGCACAAGTCGTTTGCCAGAATCACGTCGTAGTATGGCATATCCATTATGCCGTCCTTGCCGTCGAGATAGCACGGCATGAAAATAAGTTTCACGTTGTCATTCTTGTCGTTGTGCATACCCAGATGGTTCATCATTCCAAGCACCTGGTCGTTGTGCATGTTGTGCAGCCAGTGGGTGATGACAGGAGTGTTAAGCGGAGTGTTGAATGTCTCGTTGCTTGCAATACGCTCCTGCAGGTCATGGCGCGGTTCGCCCACCCATCCCGGAACTTGTATGAAAGCAACAATCTTCTTGTCGATATTGTGACTGCGCAGACGGTTCATAGAGTCGATGAACACATCGATACCCTTGTTTCTGAACTCATAGCGTCCGCTTGTGCTTATAATAAATGTGTTTTCTTCATCAAACTTTTCGCCAAGCAATGCCCCAGCCACACTCAACAGACGGCGGCGCGCCACTCTGCGCTTGCGTGAGAACAGCTGACCGTTGGGAACAAAGCTGTTGTCGAAACCGTTGGGCAGCACCACGTCGGCAGACTTGTCGAGCAGTTCCCTGCACTCGTTGTCCGTGATTTCGCTCACTGTGGTGAAGCAGTCCACGTGTGCAGCTGTCTGTTTCTCTATCGAGTGCTTGCTCTGCATGTTCAGCTCCATTGCCATCTGATCGCCGTTATATGCAAACAGATAGTCGTAGAGCGGCTTCATGTTGCCGGCAATCGAGCGGCCGATGCTCGTGGCGTGGGTTGTAAACACTGTGGCTATCTCGGGCAGCATCTTGTTGAGATACAGCGCACCAAGTCCGGTCATCCACTCGTTGGCGTGGTATATTACCTTCTGGCTTGCGTCGAGATAATGCTCGTAGAAACTCATCACAACCAGAGCGGCTGCATAAGAGAACATCGAGGCCTCGTCATAATCACCGTAGGCATGGAGGCTGTCAACTCCGTATGACTGCCACATCCATCCATAAATTTCATTCTTATTCTCAAAGTATGGGGTAAAGTCCACAAGTATTGCCACTGGTTCACCTGGTATTGTCCATCTTCCTGTGCGCACATGCAGCCCTACGGCAACAGCTTCCTCACGCCAGTCTTCAAAAAGACGCTTATCCTCTTTAAAATATGGGCAAGTTACATCTTTCCAGAAGTCAGGACCTATGAATATCAAACGGTCGCCCATGGTCTCCTGCAGTGTCTTCGCTCTAGTAGACAATACGGTGTAAATACCGCCAACTTTATTACAAACCTCCCAGCTTGACTCAAAAATATAGTCCGGGAATAACATTCTTTTTACCATAAATACAATATCGTGGGCGCAAAGATAATATAAATTTTACACATAACAAATAAAAAAGCTTATAAATTTCAAAAAAACAGCAAAAAAATGATTTATAATTAGTAACTTTGCACCGAATTTATTAAAATTTAGGATATGAAAAATTTGTTTTTGTTGTTAAGTTTTCTGTTTTCTCCTGCTGCCGGAGCGCAGAACAATCACGGCTCTGCCGGGAGTCCTTTCAAGGCATATATATATAATAATGTGTATGACATATACATGAATATAGATTTTTATGACAATTCGGTGACTGTGCCAGGGCATGAGCTGTATGGTGAGCTGCCGGGCTTTCTCGGCAAGCGTCATAACAGTTATTCATGGATGATTACCTCCAGCAAGGTTAAAAATGACAGGCATGCGGAGATTGTGCTGATTAATGACACGGGCAGTGAGGATTTGACAGCAACGCTCACTGTGAAAAATGACACGACATACGTGTTGAAACAGATAAAGGGAAGCACTCTTAAGGTGCCCAATAAGGGCAAGTGGCTGAAGTTGCCCGATGAGGTGACGTTTATAAGGAGAGTGAAATGACAATCTAATGACATTAAAAAAAGTAGAAGGTTGCTTTTGACACACCTTCTACTTTTTTTTATGCCTTTATGCTTTTTTACATCATGCCGCCCATGCCTGGAGCGCCGCCCATCGGCATTGCAGGAGCATCCTCCTTCTTGTCAACGATGAGACACTCGGTGGTGAGGAACAGACCTGCGATAGAGGCAGCGTTCTCAAGAGCCACGCGGCTCACCTTTGCAGGGTCGATTACACCTGCCTTGCGCATATCCTCGTAAACGTCGGTGCGTGCGTTGTAGCCGAAGTCACCTTCGCCTTCGCGAACCTTCTGTACCACCACTGCACCTTCGCCGCCGGCATTGATTACAATCTGGCGCAGAGGTTCCTCGATTGCACGCTCCACGATGTTGATACCAGTCTGCTCGTCGGCATTTGCACCCTTTACGTCCTTCAGTGCAGAGAGAGCACGGATATATGTTGTACCGCCTCCAGCAACAACACCTTCCTCAATTGCCGCACGTGTGGCGCAGAGAGCATCGTCCACGCGATCCTTCTTCTCCTTCATCTCAACCTCGCTGTTGGCACCTACGTAGAGTACAGCTACGCCGCCAGCCATCTTTGCCAGACGCTCCTGCAGCTTCTCCTTGTCGTAAGAGCTTGTAGATGCGGCAATCTCGTTCTTGATAGCCTGCACACGGTCAGCAATGAGCTGCTTGTCGCCTGCACCGTTCACGATGGTGGTGTTGTCCTTTGTCACGTTCACCTTCTCGCAGGTTCCGAGCATGTCAAGAGTAGCCTGCTCAAGCTTTAGACCCTTCTCCTCGCTTATCACGAGACCGCCTGTAAGGGTGGCGATGTCCTCAAGCATTGCCTTGCGGCGGTCGCCGAAGCCGGGAGCCTTGACGGCGCAGATCTTCAAGCCGCCGCGCAGACGGTTCACTACGAGTGTGGTCAGAGCCTCAGAGTCAACATCTTCGGCTATTACCAGTAGCGGACGTCCGCTCTCGGCAGCCGGCTGCAGGATAGGCAGAAACTCCTTGATGTTGCTTATCTTCTTGTCGTAGAGCAAGATGTAAGGGTTGTCCATCACGCATTCCATCTTCTCAGTGTCGGTAACGAAGTAGCCCGACAGATAGCCGCGGTCAAACTGCATGCCCTCCACCACATTGATATATGTGTCGCGGCTCTTGCTCTCCTCGATGGTGATGACGCCATCCTTGCTCACCTTGCGCATTGCGTCGGCAATGAGCTTGCCAATCTCCGGGTCGTTGTTGGCAGACACTGTTGCCACCTGCTCAATCTTGTCGTAGTTGTCGTCAACCTTCTCGGCAGAGTTCTTGATATACTCCACGACGGCAGCCACGGCCTTGTCGATACCACGCTTCAGGTCCATCGGGTTAGCACCAGCCGTAACGTTCTTCAAGCCGACGCTCACGATAGCCTGTGCCAGGATTGTTGCAGTTGTTGTTCCGTCGCCTGCATCATCGCCTGTCTTGCTGGCAACGCTCTTCACCAGCTGTGCGCCGGTGTTCTCGAAGTGGTCCTCAAGCTCCACCTCCTTAGCCACTGTGACACCGTCCTTTGTAATCTGCGGTGCGCCAAACTTCTTCTCGATAATCACGTTGCGTCCCTTAGGACCAAGTGTCACCTTCACAGCGTTAGCAAGCTGGTCAACGCCCTGCTTCATCAAGTCGCGGGCTTCCATATTAAATTTCAATTCTTTAGCCATTGTCGTATGTCCTTTCTTAATTTTTTTTCAATTATTTATCAATCTGTAAACCCTGTGTGCAGTTTATTTCTCAATCACTGCAAGCACGTCGCTCTGGCGCATCATGAGATACTTTGTGCCCTCAAGCTCAATCTCTGTGCCCGAATACTTTCCGTAGAGCACCTCATCGCCCTCCTTCAGTATCATCTCCTCGTCCTTTGTACCGTTGCCGGCTGCCTTGATTATGCCACGCAGAGGCTTCTCCTTAGCTGTATCAGGAATGATAATACCTCCGATTTTCTCTTCAGCCGCTGCCGGCAATACCAGCACGCGGTCTGCTAATGGTTTAATGTTCATAATTGCTTTTATTTTCTGTTGTTTATACCTTAATTATATTTATATAGGCCGCATTTTATTTCGCAACCGAAAAAGATGAATGCCAAAACCATGCCAAACTTTTCTTAACTGACATCTTGGCAGATACATTGACATCTTGGCAAAAAGTTTCAGAAAAAAGGTTCTGCGTTATTTGGGAGTGATTATCATCCCTTGGCAGGACTGTTTAAGTATTTCGTAAATGTGAATTTAGAGCGGATTTTGGTCCATATAGTTTTGCAGGCGGATAATTTCGTCGCGATACTGTGCTGCTTGAAGAAAGTCCATTTCCTTGGCGGCTTTTTTCATTAGTCTTGTTGTTTCTGCGATTGATTTTTTCAGTTGCTCGTCGGTCATGTTGCGCAGTATCGGGTCGGCGGCAAACACTGCCCCGTTCTCTGTTGGTCCCAAGTAAGCCTTGGGCTGCTTGGCGGCAGTGTCTTTTGCGGCGGAGGCTGCGCCGGTCTCGGCACGCAGTATGCTGCCTTGTAGGTTTTTCTTTATCTGTTTTGGCGTTATGCCGTGTTCCTCGTTGTATTTCATCTGCTTCATACGGCGGCGCAGGGTCTCGTCGATGGTCAGCTGCATGCTTTGGGTTATGTTGTCGGCATACATTATCACCTTGCCGTTCACGTTGCGGGCGGCACGCCCGGCAGTCTGCGTCAGACTGCGGTGACTGCGCAGAAATCCCTCCTTGTCGGCATCGAGGATGGCAACGAGCGACACCTCGGGCAGGTCGAGCCCCTCGCGCAGGAGGTTCACTCCAACAAGCACCTTATATTCTCCGCGGCGCAGGTCTTCCAGAATCTTTATGCGGTCGAGCGTTGCCACATCGCTGTGGATATAGGCTGTGGGGATTTCATGGTTGAGCAGATATTCGCTCAGCTCCTCCGCCATGCGCTTGGTGAGGGTGGTTATGAGCACGCGCTCGTCACTGCCTATGCGCTGCTGAATCTCGTAAAGCAGGTCGTCAATCTGGTTCTCGCTCGGGCGCACCTCAATCTCGGGGTCAAGCAGTCCTGTGGGGCGTATCACCTGTTCCACCACCACGCCCTCGCTCTGCTCCAGCTCATAGTCGGCAGGCGTTGCGCTGACATAAATCACCTGATTTGTCATCTCCTCAAATTCCTCGAACCTCAGCGGACGGTTGTCGAAGGCGGCAGGCAGGCGGAAGCCGTATTCCACAAGGTTAGTCTTGCGGGCGCGGTCGCCGCCGTACATGGCACTGATCTGCGGCACACTCACATGGCTCTCGTCGATAACCAAGAGAAAATCTTCGGGGAAGAAGTCCAGCAGGCAGTAGGGACGCTCACCAGCGTTTCTTCCGTCGAAGTATCGTGAGTAGTTTTCTATGCCCGAGCAGTGACCTAATTCCTTTATCATCTCCATGTCATACTCCACGCGCTCTTTTATGCGTTGTGCCTTTATGCTGTCACCAAGCTCTTCAAAGAAGATTATCTGCTTCATCAGGTCATCCTGTATAGCCTTGATGGCTATGTTGGTCTGCTCCTGCGTTGTCATGAACAGGTTGGCAGGATAAAGCTGATACTCATCAAATTTAGCTATGCGCTGCATGGTCATCGGGTCGCATTCCTCTATCGACTCAATCTCGTCGTCCCAGAACACAATGCGCAGCACTATCTCGTTGTATGCCACGGCAATGTCCACGGTGTCGCCCTTCACGCGGAATGTTCCGCGCTGCAGTTCGAGGTCGTTGCGGGTGTAGAGCGACTGCACCAGCCGGCGCAGCAGTTCGTTGCGCTCTATTATCTGCCCTTTTTTCAGCACTATCACGTTTTCTGACAGCGCCATGGGGCTGCCCATACCGTAGATGCACGATACCGACGACACTATTACCACGTCCTTGCGCCCCGACAGAAGGCTTGACACGGCACGCAGCCGCAGCCGGTCAATCTCCTCGTTGATGGCGAGGTCTTTTTCTATATATGTGTCGGTGGTTGGCATATATGCCTCGGGCTGATAATAGTCGTAGTAGCTTACGTAGTATTCCACGGCATTGTTCGGGAAGAAGCCGCGCATTTCCTCGTAGAGTTGCGATGCTAAGGTCTTGTTGTGACTGAGGATTAGTGTGGGGCGGTTCACCTCGGCAATGACATTAGCCACGGTAAAAGTCTTGCCGCTGCCGGTGACTCCCAGCAGCACCTGTGCCTTATCGCCGCGGCGCAGTCCGTCAACCAGTTGCGCTATTGCTTCGGGCTGGTCGCCGGTGGGCTTGTATTCTGATGTCAGTTCAAATTTGCTCATATTGAATTGCAAAATTACAAATTTAGTCGTAATAAACGTTATTTTCGGCAATATTTTTTCTAAAAAAACTTGAAAAGGTTGGTTATCTGAAATAAAATATGTAATTTTGCACGTCAAAAATGATTTTATTGCAATGAATAAATTGTTTCAAGATATACGTATGATGGTGAGCAGGGGTGGCTTTACGCTTTTTGCTACCGTCATTTTCAGCAGTTGCGCGGCAGAGTTCAACCGTGTCTATAAGTCCACAGACAATAATTATAAGTATGAATATGCCAAGGAGCAGTTCGCCATGGGCAAGTACGGGCAGGCAGAAAACCTTCTGCTTGACCTTGTAACCTTTATGAAAGGCTCGGAGAACGGTGAGGAATGTCTCTATATGCTGGGTATGACGCAGTTTGCCAACCGCGACTACGACAATGCATCGGCAACATTCAAGAAATATTGCTCATCATATCCCAAAGGACTGTTTGCCGAGCGTGCATACTACTATCAGGCACTTTCGCTATACAACGGCACTCCTGAGCCGCGCCTCGATCAGTCGCTCACAGTGTCGGCGGTGAGCGCCATGCAGCAGTTTCTCGACCTCTATCCCGAATCAGATCTCAGAGGTGAGGCACAGCAGAAGCTGATGGAACTTCAGGACAAACTGGTGATGAAAGAGTTGCTTTCTGCCCGCCTGTATTATAAACTTGGAGGATATTTTCTAAACTGTATCGGCGGAGGCTCTAATTATGAGGCTTGCATCATAACGTCGCAGAACGCCATGAAGACATATCCTTATAATAGCTATCGTGAGGAGTTTGCCCTGCTGATAATGAAAAGTAAGTTTGAACTTGCCGAGCAGTCGGTGGAGCAGCGCAGGATGGAGCGCTACCGTGATGCTGAGGACGAATGCTACGGTTTTATCAACGAATATCCCGATAGCAAGAGCCGTGAGATGGCGGAGAAGTTTATCGTGAAGTGCAAGCGCTACACAAAGAACTACAAAGAGGAGATTTAACTGAGTAAAAAACAATAAGTTTGATATAAAAATGGATTACAAGAAGAGTAAAGCACCTACCAACACAGTGACACGCAACATCATGGATTTGTGCGAGGACACAGGCAACATCTATGAGAGCGTGGCAATCATTGCAAAACGCGCAAATCAGATTTCAGTACAGATTAAGGATGACCTCAGCAAGAAGCTTGCCGAATTTGCATCGTATAACGACACGCTGGACGAGGTTTTTGAAAATCGCGAACAGATAGAAATTTCGCGTTACTATGAGAAGTTGCCTAAGCCAACACTCCTTGCCACACAGGAATTTGTTGAGGATAAAGTATATTGGCGTGACCAGCGCAATCAGGTGGTTACCCGTGATACAGAAGACGAAGACTGATGATACAGCGCATACAGTCAGTGTATTTGCTCATTGCAGCAATATGCGGCATGGTTGGTTTGTCGCTACCTGTGGGACGTTATGTCGCTGACGGTCTTCTGTCGGCAACCATGTACAATTTGTGGATAGTTCCTGCCGACGGCTCCAGCCGTTCGTTCGCTTCGGCTCCACTGTTCGTGGTGTTGCTTTTGGCTTCAGCCATATCGCTCTACACCATATTTATGTATAAGAACCGCAAACAGCAGATGCGTTTTTGCTCATTCACGTCACTCCTTCTTGTAGGATGGTATGTGGTTTATGCTGTGCTTGCAGTGCTTTGTGGTGGCAGCAGCGATGCTTCTTTCTCACCAAGCGTCTATGGTGCATTGCCGGCCGTTGCCCTTATCCTGAATGTTATGGCTTCGCGTGCCATACGTGCTGATGAGCGTCTTGTGCGTGCCGCCGACAGAATAAGATGACATTACACATTATTAATTATAAAAGAATTCCCGTCGCCAAAAGGCTTTAGCTTGTGCGACGGGATTTTTTATTTTTTGTAACTTCATAGATGCAAAGAATATTTTTCTTTGTGCTTTTCTTTTGTTTTTTTTGCAAAAATCGGAGGAAAGTGCAAAATGTGTTATTAAACATATAAAATCGTTTGCATAAAATAAAAAAAGCCTTAACTTTGCACCCGTTATCCTGAATACAATCTTTTTACCTTAAAAAGACTAATACCTATTGGGAAATGCCTTTCGCTGTGAAGCTGAGGGCATTTTGCATTTTATATATGCAGTGTTTTATTATTAGGTGGGTGAGGATTTCATGGTTATGTAAAATCCCACTAGTGGCTACATACCGCAAAGCTCCTTGTACGGACAATTCACGCAACGTCCTTCATCTTCGGTGGGCTTGAATGGAATGTCGGGATTGAATATCTCGGCGATTTTCTCTGTCAGCAGTTCTTTGTAGTCATCGGCATAGTCCCTTATGTCGGCAATGCGTTCCTTGTTGATGCACAGTGTGGGGTCGTAGCCTTCCTGACCGGCATGCTGTATGAATAGCAGTGCGGGACTTACCGGCAGATTGCGTTTGTTGTACCGCTCACTCACGATTGTGCTGTAGAACATAGCCTGCAGATAGTTGTCGGCATGCTTTGAGCCTCCCACATTTTCGGGGGCGAACACATCATCTATGCTCTTCATTGTGCCGAGCTTGCGGCTGCCTGTTTTATAGTCCACTATGCGGATGTGCTCTCCACTGCCGTCGCTGACACAGTCAAGTCGGTCTATGCGTCCGCCTATGCTTGTCTCAAATTTCTGTGCAAAGCGAGAGGAGAGACGGGCTTGCCCGGGCTTTTCCGAGGTGCAGCCGGAATTCAACGGAGTTAATGTTTTGCCTCCGGTATCGATGGTGATGATGTCGGTTACAGCCTTTTCCAGTCCGATAATGTCGAACGGAGCAAGCTGCATGTCTATTTCAAGCAGTTGCCGCAAATATGTTATTATCACCTGGCGGTTGATTATCTGCAGTCCGTTGTAGCTTGGGCGGAATCCCTTGTCGTCCTTTATCTTAAACAGTTCCTCGCTGAATGCGCGGTCTACAATCTGCTCTATCTTCACCTTGTCCTTCAGCATCTGCTCGATGTAGCCCTTGGTTATATGACTGCCGCGCATCTCCATAATATGCTCGTAGACATATTGCGATGCCACATGGAAGATGTTTCCGAATATGCGGTTGTCGAGTGTGTCCTCGTCATCCTGCTCATTCTCATACAGACCGCCCAGATAGTTGTAGAAGAATTGCAGCGGGCACCGCTGGTATTTGTTTATTGCCGACGGTGTGAGCAGCGGACTCACCTCCACATTTGCCCCAACCGTCCTCGGGTCGCGCTCCGGATGTTTTGACAGGTCAAAGCGGTCGATGAGAACCTGCATCACCTCGGGAGTCTTTTCTATTTCCTTGGCACAGCGTCTCGTTGCCGACAGTCCTGCCTTGAGTCCGTACAGCTCTATCTTGTGGCGGCTCTCCACCTGCATCTGCAGCATGAAGCGGCTCATCTCGCCGGTGTTAGTCTCGTCGGCGGTGCTGTTGTAGATTATTGTCACATCCTTTGCACGCTGCAGCAGACGGTAGAAGTAGTAGGCATAGATTGCCACCTTGTGGTCGATGGTGGTCAGCTCGTAAGCCTTGCGTATGGAGTAGGGGATGAATGAGGTGTTGTTCACTCCCTTCGGCATATATCCCTCATTGCAGCTCAGCAGCAGCACATGATCGAAGTCTAGGTTGCGCGTTTCCAACATTCCCATCACCTGCAGACCTTCTGCCGGCTCACCGTGAAACGGTATGCTGGTGGTGTCGGTAAGCTGGAATATCAACCTCTGCATGGTGACAATGTCCACGTCGAGGTCACCCGACTCGCATAGCGACGACAGACGGTTGAGCAGGGTGTAGGTGCGGAATAGTGCTTCTTGAAACAGCGGGTCTGTCTCAGTGTTGAGTGTTGAGTGTTTAGTGTTCAGTGAGGTGTTGCGGGCAATGATTTTCATCAGCCGCATAAGCCAGCGAACCATTTCCAGGGGGGCGGTGTTCAGTGTGGAGTGTTCGGTGTTGATGCCGCAGAATAGTTCCTTGGTGCCGTCGTCAACAGCCAGCTGGTCAGGCAGCGGATAATATACCTTTGTTTCAAGATTGATTGCCTTAAATACCTCACTGCCTTTAGGAGAGATGTAACGCATATATGGATGCGTCAGCACGGCATTGACAAACTTTAGGCGGTAGCGCCCGTTCTGCACCGAGTAGCCTGTGGTCTGCAGTTCAAGCAACACCTTGAGCAGTGAGTTCAGCGGCGACTGGTTGAGCGGATAACCCGTGGTGATGTTCACCTTGCTCACTTCCTCGGGCAGACAGTGGATTATGGTTGGCAACAGTTGCTCGTTGCACATCACTATGGCTGTGTGCCTGCCGTGAGCGTAGCGGTTGTCTTCCTTCAGCCATTGCGATATGTATCGTGCCTGCATGTCTTCTGTACTTGAGGCAATGAAGCGTATCTTCTTGTCTTTATTGAAGTTATTGTATATTCTTTCATCTTTTACGTCAAGCTCGTTGGGATAATGCTGCAGGTATTGTGCAATGTAGTGCCCTGCCTCGTGGGTGGGAAATGAAGAATGAAGAGTGAATAATGAAGAATCTTTGTGTGGCATATAGTATTCATCGAAATCCCAGTAGAAGTGCGTCTTGCGTTTTTTTTTCAGAATGTCGAACAGACGTTGCTCCACCTTTTGCAGCAGGTTGAATCCCACGAATATGTAGCGGTCATAATGGAAGTTGATGCCGGTGTTCTCGGTCACCTTGCGGTAGAGTGCGCCCTCGTATGCCAGTCCCTGCTTTTCAATGTAATCATTGTATTCGTAGTAAATCTCGGCAAAATGGCTCCAAAGATTCAGGAAACGGCGTTTCAGTTCCGAGTTGTGTTCCTCGCTGAAGTTGCTGAAAAACTGCTTCAGTGTCTCGGTCTGCTCTTCGGTGAGATACGAGATGTCGTCAAGCTCGTGAATATCTCTCACGTTGGCAAACACCTTGTCGGCATCTGCCATATTCTTGTCGATGTCGTCGAAGTCGCTCAGCATCAGCTGTCCCCAGCCGAAGAAATGGTCGAGAGTCTCACAGGTGCCGGTGCATTTTGTGAAACATTTGTGCAGGTCGCTGATAAGTTTCAGCTGGTCACCCACAACGAGCTGACTGTGACGCCTGAACAAATCGCTGATTGTCAGGTAGGCGGGACTCCACAGCGGACGTCCAGCCTCACGCGCCAAATGCTCATTGATAAACAGCGATGCACGCTTGTTTGGAAACACCAGCGCCGTGCGCGACAGGTCGGTGCCGAACTTCTCGATTATATCTTTTGCTACGTATTCTAAAAAACTCTTCATGTTATTTTTCTTTTTATTGGAACTATTAGCCCTGTTGGGCAAATATGGCTTATTAGGCTAATAGCCT
Organism: Prevotella sp.; assembly: GCA_030539375.1. GTDB lineage: Bacteria > Bacteroidota > Bacteroidia > Bacteroidales > Bacteroidaceae > Prevotella. The sequence goes on along the minus strand of JAUNSB010000045.1, from coordinate 10,260 downwards.
CTCACTCAACGCTGAACACTACACACTCACCACTTTATTTGTATATACATACCACAGGTAGCCCTTCACATTGTCATACCCCATTTCTTTCAGCAGTGTCATGTATTCCTTCACCTGGGCGTGATGCTCCTCCTTTGGCTTGCCAAACTTGAAGTCTACCACTATGGTCTGCTTGCCGTCGGTCATCACACGGTCGGGACGGCGGTCAATGAGCTTTTGCTCCCTGTCATCCCATTTCAGTATGGTGCATTCGTTGAGCAATGTCCACTTGGGTGCAAACCATTCTGCAATCTTCGGATCGCTGAGACGCTTGCGCATCAGTGCCGTGAGCCTCTCGTTGGTTACGTCATCGTCGTAGAGCACTCCGTCGTTCTGCATCTGTGCCAATACACCGTCAATGTCGTCTGTGGTGCGTATGGTTGAGAAAATCTCGTGCAGTATGCTTCCCGTCTTGAGATAGCTCATCACCTCTTCCTCATCCTCGCCGCCGTTCTCTATGAACTTTATGCTGGCGTTGCTCTGACGGAAGTTGGCTTTTGTCTCGTGGCTTGCCATTTCCACAGTCAGCGGCTGGCTGTGCTGCAGCAGCACGTTGTCGGTGGTCTTTGCGCCCGTCTTTTGTTTTATGTACAGTTCGCCGAATGTGAAGTCGGTGGCGGTGGAGCCCTGTTCCGGCGTTATCTTGTTCACGTGCTCATTGCCCGTCTGCGCTTCGCTTTGTGCTATTATCTGCTCCATGCAGGTCTCTATCAGCTTCGACCTGTAGTTGTCGCTTTGTCCGCTCTTGCCTATCACAAACAGGTTAGCGGAGGCACGTGTGAATGCCACGTACAGCAGGTTGAGGTTGTCCACAGTGTTTTGGAAGTGCTCCTGCTCGTAGTCATCTTCGTAGATTGTTCCGCGCATCTGTCCCGAGTAGTTGTTTACCGGCACAAGCGGCAGCTCATTATATGGTTCCTCCTGTGGAGTACACCATAGAGTGTCGCCGCCTATCTCAAGTTGCCAGTCACAGTAGGGTATTATCACGTTGTCGTATTCCAGTCCCTTGCTGGCGTGTATGCTGAGTATCCGCACCCCCTCCACGTCGTTGCTCTTTATTGTCTTTGTCGACAGGCGGCTGTCCCACTCCTGCAGGAACTTGTTTATGTCGTTTGCCTTGTCGTTTGCGAATTTCGACAGATGGTCGTAGAATGTGCTGAGATATGCGCTCTGGTTTGTCAGTGTCTCAAGTGAGAACAGGTCGAACACCTTTTCTGCCAGTTCGTGCAGCGGCAGTGTAGCCAGGGTGTCAATATTTTCTGTGAATCCTTGCGGCAGCAGTTGTGCCTTGTCGGTGGTGCTCAGTTGCAGCTCGCCGTCGCTTATCGTTGTGTCGCCTTTCACATGTTTTACATACAGGCTTGTGAGTGCTGCCATGCTTATATTGTCGCTGTGGTCGATCACCACGCGCATGGCGTTGATGATGACGCCCACAGCCACTGACGACTTCAGCTGGAATGCCTCGTCGCTCACTATGTTTACATTCTTGTGCCTGTCGAGAAAATAACTTGCGATGGAGGGGATGTATTTGTTTTGGCGCACAAGCAGTGCAATGTCCGACTGCTTCACGCCCTTCTCAATGAGCATGTCTATTGTAAGGGCTATTTCTTCCAGCACGGCATTGGCGTAACCGCCTTCTTCGTCTTTGTCCAACAGCTTTATGCTCACCAGTCCGCGCCGTTCTGTTTTGTGCGGAGGTATCTGCTGCACCACATCGGCGTATGCCTGACGCAGCTGTGCGGCAAATGCGGGATGCTCATTTCTCATTTGTCCCGTCATTATGTCTGTGGCAGTGGTGAAGAAAGCGTTGTTGAACGCTATCACATTGTGTTCCGAGCGGTAGTTTGTCTCCAATGGCTTTATCTCCACAGCATCCTCATGATGTGGAAATTCCTGCTCTATGTTGTTCAGCAAGCGCCAGTCGCCCGAGCGCCAGCGGTATATGCTCTGCTTCACGTCGCCCACAATCAGGTTGCCGCTCTCCTCCTGGCTCATGCACTCCAACAGCAGTGTGCGGAAGTTCTGCCACTGTATGGTGCTTGTGTCCTGAAACTCGTCAATCATGATGTGCGACAGTCGGGTTCCTATTTTTTCAAACACAAACGGCGAGTCGCTGTCGCCTATCAGTGACTGCAGCAACTGCTGTGTGTCGCTTAGCAGAAAACGGTTGGCTCCCTCGTTCAGTTCTCTTATGCTGCGCTCTATACGGTCGAGCAGCCGCAGTTGTGTCATCAGTTTGGTTGTGAGTTTCGCGCTCGCGTACCTTCTGTATAATATAGAATAGTTCTGCAGCAGCGATGCCTGTAGCGGCTGAAGCTGTTCCGTTGCTGTCTGCACCCATTCTGGGTGTTTCTTTGCGTTGGCAGCGGTAAACCATTTTTCGGGTTTGTCAAGAGCGTTCATAAAGCTTGCGCCGAACAGGTCGGATTGCAGGTCGTTGCGGCTTATCTTAACGAAGGCACTGGCTGGTCCCGATGTGTTTCTCGACAAGTCGTTCATCGTCAAGCCGTTGTTGTCCAATATCTCAAAAAAATGGTCGGCATAATCGGCTATTTGTTTCCGCGCTTCCTCGGCAAGGGCGTGCATGGCTTTCTCATATTTGTCTGCCTGTCCCGGTGAGTTGAGAAACTCCTTCAGCCGTCCGCTCTCCCGTTTGTAGTATTCCTTGAATATATTCAGACCGAAACTCTTTATCTGTCCGATTACGTTCCATGTCTTGTCGTCCTCTATGTTGCTTTTTATGAACTTCATAATCCAGCCCAGCACCTCGTTGGTTGTGTCGAGTTTCTCTATCATGTTGTCCACAGCCTCCTCTTCTATCTGCTTGTCGTTAAGCTCTATGCGGAGGTTGGGGGTGAGGTCGAGCTCACGTGCAAGGTTGCGCAGCACTGACTGGAAAAACGAGTCAATTGTCTCTATGCGGAAGTCATTGTAATGATGGAGCAGCAGGGTCAGCGCGATGCCTGCCTGGCGTGATGCCTGCTGTGGACTGATGTCCAGCTCATTGCAAATCTTCTGCATATACGAATCTGAGTCGGGCAACTGTTTCCAGATGCCATATAGCTGACTGAGTATTCGCATCTTCATCTCCTCCGTAGCCTTGTTGGTGAATGTCACTGCCAGAATGTTGCGGTAACAATACGGATTCCTTACCAGCAGCTTTATATACTCCACCGCCAGGGTGAAAGTCTTGCCGCTGCCGGCGCTCGCCTTGTAGACGGTAAGGGGGGATTCTTCATTCTTCATTCTTCACTCTTCATTTCTACGAGTTTCCCTTCCGATTCCAGCGCATGCCACACACTGTATCTCACTTCAGGAGTCTTCTGCTCCATTGCCTCAAACAGCTCGCGCATGTCAGTGCGCTGGCTTGCGTGCTCATATTTACATAGCTTCACCTGTTTCTTGTAGCCTTGCATTGCGGCATATTCCGCAATGTCCTTCTCCTTCACCATGCACAGCGGACGGATTATTGTGATTGGCATCTTGCGCATTTTCATTTTCGCAGGCATTGTTGAAAAATGCCCTTGGTTGAACAGGTTCAGCATGGCTGTGTGTATTATGTCGTCCTGATGATGCCCCAGTGCTATCTTGTTGAAACCCTCGGCCTGTGCCAGGTTGAACATCTCCTTGCGCCTGTACCATGAGCATAGAAAACACATCGGCTTCTTGCCTGCCGTGGTTTCGTCGAAACTTGTGGTCACAATGTGCAGCCTCACTCCAAGGTCACGGGCAAAAGTCTCAATATATTCCGTGTCGGTCTCATACTGCATGTTTGCCATTCTCACGTGTATTGCCTCCACCGTGAACCGCGGCACGGCAATGCGGCTCATCTTTGCCAGCATCTCCAGCAGACAAAGCGAGTCCTTGCCGCCCGACAGCCCCACAAGAATCTTGTCGCCGTCCTCTATCAGTCCGAATGCCGCATTGGCACGGCGGATGCTTTTTTTTAATGAAGAATGAAGACTCTTCATTTTAGTTTCGCTCCCTCCATGCGTTTCATGCAGAAACCGCTCAGTCCGCACTTGTCACACAGCGGCTTTGCCGACTTGCACACATATCGTCCGTGGAGTATCAGCCAATGGTGGGCATCAGGTATTATTGCGTCGTCGAAATACTTCGTCAGCACTTGTTCCACCTTCAGCGGAGTATTGTCCTTGGGTGACACCAGTCCTATGCGGTGGCTCACCCTATATACATGAGTGTCCACCGCCATTGCCGAACGTCCGAAAGCCACTGCCCACATCACGTTGGCTGTTTTCCGTCCCACACCCGGCAGCCGGAGCAGTGCGTCATAGTCCTCGGGAATCTCTCCGCCGTGCAGTTCCGTTATCATGCGTGCCGTCTCCAGCAGATGGCGTGCCTTGGCGTTGGGGTAGGAGATACTTTTTATATATTCCAATATCTCTTCCTCGCTTGCCTTTGCCATGCTTGCGGCATCGGGAAAAGCCTCAAACAGTGCCGGTGTCACCATGTTCACACGCTTGTCGGTACACTGTGCGCTGAGTATCACCGCCACCAACAGCTGGAATATGCTTCCAAACTCCAGTTCCGTGGTGGGGCGGGGCATCTCGCGGCTGAAATATTCGGTCACCCGTCGGTAAAGTTCTTCTCTTTTCATCTAACTTCGTTGATTGTTTCTGCACCTCGGAATTTCAGCACCCCGAACCGTCAATGTTGCATGTTGCGCCCTGCTCTTCTTCGTCCATCTCCACGGTCACTCCAGCCTTCTCGGGCTTAAATGTCACCGTTCCGTCCTCCAGCACAAAGCACGGTATGCCAACGGCGCCAACGCGCTTCATCACATCGAACGCCGCACTGTTGTCGCGCAGCCGCAGAAACTCCTTCAAGTTTCTCACATGCCTGCCTATATCTATCACCTCATATCTGCTGTCGTCCTTCACCTGCGCCTTCACTGCGGTGCAGTCGGGACATGTCTCCATTACATAAACCTTTATCATAAGTTTCCCGTTTTTGGTTATTTCTTTTGTTTCATCTTTTGCAAAATTAGTGATAATATTCGAGAATCCCATATTTTTGACCGAAAATTTGCATATTTTTTAGTTTTGAACAAAAATTATATCTGTTACAATAAATCGGCGATTTAGAATTCTAAATCGCCGATTCCCGGTTCTGAATCGCCGATTGGCAACTCTGAATCGCTGTTTTAGGGGGCAGATTTTATTATCTGCGACACCTTTATTTCCGCTTTCTTGTCGTTACTTTTGGCTTTGTCTGCTGCCATGCGGTTTTAGGCGGAAATTTCCGTGAGCTTTCCGGTGATATTTTCCGTATGCTCTTCGGCGGCACTCTCAGCGGCGTTGTCTGATAGATGGTGTCAATCACCGCCCAGTAGAAGTCTTTGCCGAGGTATTTCGCCTTGCACTCATGCTTCACCACTCGGGCGGGGTAGCCCTCAGGCGTGGTGGTGCGCTCCTCTTTGAAATCGAACTTATAGGTCATCCGATATTCCGGGAAATCCACCAGTTTCTCATCAATATTATCACTAATATAGCGGAAACGGTCACGGAAATCTATGGCAAGAGTATAACAACGCAAATGACCTACGCTATTTAATGGTCTCATATCTATTAGTTGTCGACGTTCAATCTCTTTAAAATACCACCCCTCTTTTGGATTTGCGGGGTTATATTTGCCGCTACTACCATTATATTGAGTGTATTCACCAGGGTTGCCCATAGACCAATCATCTGTAACAAGTACTGCTTCATAATTCTCAATATCCGGCACGAGGGTTTTGCAAGAAAATACACCTCCTGTATCAACAAAACATTTATACCCAGCATGCCAAAAAACTTTATCGTTATTAAGCAAAGTTCCCTCTTGGTCAATAAAAATGCTATTATTGCAGTATGGTGGGGGCATTCAGGACAAACCAACCAATCCACCGCCATCAAACCGCTCTGATACGTATCTGTAAAGGTCACTCCGTTGGAATATGTCCTGTCGCGATAGATAATAAGCTGTGCTGCCATCTGCAGATTGTCGTGTGCCGGATACCACTTATAGTCCCTGCGGTATTTCACATCCTTGAGCGTAATCTCCACCGCACCAATATATTTCACTACATATTCGAGCGTCTGCCTAACCTCGTTGGACAGAAACTTGCTTGAAACCTCCTGAGAAAACTTTGCCGTGATTTCATAAATCATGGCTGTCTTGTCGCCAACTTCCTCAGCATCCTCATAAACGCCCTTTTTCACCGCGCTCACGCTGACAAGGCTCAACTTGTCCAGCTCCAAGTAAGGCAGCGCCACCTCAGAGCCGTCGGGCATTTTGCCGCGGCACGACTCATACACCCACTCGGCAGAGATTTTTTGCCCGCCGCCGATGTCAAACACCTGATTCGTGGCGTGTGTCTCCATAGCTTCCGAAGTGACAGCCACCGTGGGCTTGCCCTCCGTCATCTTCTCAAACTCTTCGGCATTCGCCGCCCAAACGGTGTCGGACTCGGCAGACAGTTTCGCGTATGCCTTTGGCTCAAAACTGATGGTTTTCATCTCAAGGTCGGGCAGCCAGAAATAGGTGTGGCTCACTGCCTGCTTCCACTCCAAGTGCATGGTTTCCCCCTTTCTGACATTGAATGGAGAGGTCTTGTCGCCTGTGCCGCCAAGAACATTGAAGTTATATGAGAATTTTGTTTCGGGGTCGGGATATTCTGTGCTGTTTTCCACAATACCGATGTAATTCACCGTGAACGAGAGGTTCTGCTTATCGTCCTCCCTTGTGTTCACGCTCTCTATGTCAAGGTTGAAGCTCACGCTCACATTGTAGGCAGTGGAGTCTTTCACGGTGATGCTTCTGGTCTTTGCAAGCGGCGTAAGCCTGATGCACGTGGCGCTCAGTGCTGCGCGCGTCTGCTCCGTCGACGTGGCTGTGCCGTACTTTGCGGCGTTCATCCTCACGTATGGCATCTCGATGGTCTTTCCAGCGGAGTTCACTATCCTGTAAATCTCGTATGCCATGTTGAAGACTATCTCCTGTCCGCCAATGTTGAATGTCTGCACGGTGTTTTTCAGCAGCGGCGAGCTTCCGCTGTCGGCAGTCTTAATGTTGTCTTTCATGGCTGTCAGTTCCTTCAGATCGCGGCACACCACGGTGTCCAGCGTCATTGCGAGGCTCAGCGATGCCCTCGGCTCGCGCACTATGGTGGTGCCGTCGGGGTCGGTGTAGGTGCTGCGCTGGCTCACGCTCATGCTGTAGGTGCCGCCCTTCTCCACCACTATCGGGTCGGCAGCGTTTCCTGTGCCTGCTGCCCCGCTGCCGCTTATGGTCATGCTCACCTCACCCTTGCCGTCATCGGGCTTTCCGGGGGGGTAGTGGGAGGGTCGTCTATAGCGTCGTCGCCGCCGCCTCCGCAAGCCGTCGCCATAGCCACCACAGCCACAAGGGCTGCTGCAGCAATCCGCGGCGCACCTGCAAAAAGAAATCTTCTCTTTCTCATAGATCTAAAAAAATTTAAGTTAATAATGTTATTAATGTTGTTATTTTCTGCAAAGATACAAAAAAAATTTTATACACACACACTTTTGCAGTATTTTTTTTTCATATACATTATAATATTTAGCAGAACAAGAGCAGTACATGCCTTATGACAGGTTCTAAAAAATGTCGGATTAAGTTTTTTTTTGAAATTATTTAGTGAAATATTTTTTTGTATCAATTTTTATTATTACTTTTGCACTCCGAAATGAACAATTAATCAATAGGTATGCCAAAATACAACATTACAGAAAGAAAGGAAAAGGATCCGACTTACCGTTCACTGGTGAGTCCGAAAGTTATGGACGAGATGAAAGAGCGCATTCTCAACATCATCGTCATGCAGGGTAAATATAAGGATAAGAACTATTCGGCAAAGATGCTTGCCAATGACCTTGGTACCAACACCCGCTATGTGTCGGCTGTGGTAAACGTGCGTTTCCACATGAACTACACATCGTTTGTGAACAAGTACCGCATTGAGGAGGCAATGACAATTCTTGCTGACCGCAGATATAAGGATCTTAACATGGAAGAGGTTAGTTCGATGGTGGGATTCTCCAACCGTCAGTCATTCTATGCGTCTTTTTATAAGATTCTTGGCATCACTCCACGCGAATATCGCCTGAAGCACATGTCGAAGACTGTAAAGAAAAGCAAGAAAAACGATACAAAGGCTGATGCAGTATCAGAGGAATAAATCGTATTAATAAAACAAAAGGAACAAACTAAGAGGATTCTTCCATGAACTATACCGATGAGCGTTTTGCAGACATACAGATGCTGCGATACAGGCTTAACGGGTTTGAGGAACTTACTTTACAGCAAAAGAAATATATTTATTACCTTTCACTTGCCACATTGGCTGGACGCGATATTACGTTCGACCAGTGTGGCAAGTATAATTTGCGAGTAAGGAAAACCCTTGAGGCAATATATACAGACTACACGATTGACCGCACCACCGAGGCGTTCAGGGCGCTTGAGGTGTATCTGAAATGTGTGTGGTTTTCAAACGGAGTGTATCATCACTACGGGTGCGAGAAGTTCAAGCCCGGTTTCTCTGAAGAGTATCTGCATGACTGCGTCATGACAGTAGACCCCAAACGCCTGCCGCTGATGGGCGAGGAGACACCTATGGACCTACTGCTCGACCTGAGGGCGATAATCTTCGACGACGATTATCTGCCGAAGCGTGTGAACAAGGCCGACGGCGAGGACGTGGTGAAAACCTCTGCCTGCAACTATTATGCCAACGTGAGTCAGGAAGAGGTGGAGGCTTTTTATGCAGAGAAGAGCGACCCGGCTGATCCGCATCCCCCGTCGTGGGGGCTTAACTCCACGCTGGTGAAGAAGCCGGCTATATGCTGTCATGAGGGCGAGAACGCCATTGAGGAAGTGGTATGGAAAGCCGACGGAATGTATGGCAAGGCAATCAGTCAGATTATCCATTGGCTGACGCTGGCAGCGAGGGAAGCCGAGAACGACAGTCAGCGCAAGGTGATAGGACTGCTCATTGACTATTACCGCACCGGCGACCTGCGCACCTTCGACAAATACTCCATAGAATGGCTGCAATGCACTGACGGACAGATTGATTTTATCAACGGTTTCATCGAGGTGTATGGTGACCCGCTTGGCATAAAGGCTTCATGGGAGGGCATCGTGGAATACAAGGATATGGCTGCCACACGCCGTACACAGACCATAAGCGACAATGCCCAGTGGTTTGAGGACCACTCGCCTGTGGACCCGCGGTTCAAGAAGGCAAAGGTGAAGGGTGTCACTGCCAATGTGGTGTGTGCCGCCATGCTCGGAGGCGACGAGTATCCGTCGACCGCCATCGGCATAAATCTTCCCAACGCCGACTGGATACGCGCAGAGCACGGTTCGAAGAGCGTCACTATCTGCAACCTAACTGATGCCTACAACAAGGCAGCCAAGGGCAGCGGCATGAAAGAGGAGTTTGTGGCAGATGCCGGCACCGTGGCTATGATTGAGAAGTATGGCGATGTGTGCGACGATTTGCACACCGACCTGCACGAGTGTCTCGGTCACGGCAGCGGACAGATGTTGCCGGGTGTTCCGTCGGGAGCGCTGAAGGCATACTCCAACACCATTGAGGAGGCTCGTGCTGACCTGTTTGCGCTCTATTATCTTGCCGACGAAAAACTGGTGGAGCTTGGGCTCGTGCCCGACTGCAGCGCCTACAAGGCAAACTATTACACATATATAATGAATGGTGTCCTGACGCAGCTCGTGCGCATAAAGCCGGGCAACATCATTGAGGAGGCACATATGCGCAACCGTGCCCTCATTGCACGCTGGTGCATAGCCAACGGCGACTGTGTCCGCCTTGTAAAGCGCGACGGCAAGACGTTTGTAGAAATCACCGACTATGAGGCTCTGCGCACCATGTTTGCCACGCTGCTTGCTGAGATACAGCGCATAAAGAGCGAGGGCGACTATGACGCTGCGCGTAATCTGGTGGAGACTTACGGAGTGAATATCGACGGCAGCCTGCATGAGGAGATTCTCGACCGCTATAATGCCCTAAACATTGCGCCATACAAGGGATTCATCAATCCTGTGCTCATTCCTGTGCGCAACACAAAGGGAGAGATTACAGACATAACTGTGGACTATAACGAGAGTTACGCACATCAGATGCTGCGCTACAGCAGCGAGTTCGGAACGCTCGTTTAAAATGAAGAATGAAGA
>JAUNSB010000044.1:0-31472 GCA_030539375.1 Prevotella sp. | reverse complement strand
TGAAGCCCGGCGACAAGCCCGAGGCAACATTCCTCACCGACGAAAAGGAAGTAAGCGCCCGCGAATATTGCAACCTGCACGGTCTCTGGAAGGGAGAGATTGCAGAATAACGGTATTCCCTGATTACCCAAGAAGCCCGCACCAATCACCGGTGCGGGCTTTAATTGTTTAGTGAATATCATTCTCTCACGACAAAAAAACACCCATAAATTTGGCTATATTATAAATAATGTGTAATTTTGTACGCTAAAAGCCTTGTTATTGGCAAAAATATGCAAAAAACAAAATCAAGATATGGAATACAACTTTAGAGAAATCGAGAAGAAATGGCAGCAGAAATGGGTTGACGACAAGACCTATAAGGTTGCCGAAGACAAGAACAGAGAGAAATTCTATGTGCTAAACATGTTCCCCTATCCGTCAGGCGCAGGTCTGCATGTGGGACACCCGCTTGGCTACATAGCCAGCGACATCTACGCAAGGTACAAGCGGCTGCAGGGCTTCAACGTGCTCAACCCCATGGGCTACGATGCCTACGGACTGCCAGCGGAGCAATACGCAATACAGACCGGTCAGCATCCGGCAAAGACCACCGAGGCAAACATTGCACGCTACCGCGAGCAGCTTGACAAGATTGGCTTCTCATTTGACTGGGACCGCGAGGTGCGCACCTGCGACCCTGGATATTACCACTGGACACAGTGGGCTTTCCAGAAAATGTTCAACTCGTTCTACTGCATCAACTGCTCAAAGGCACTGCCCATAGAAAAGCTCATAGAGCATTTTGAGCATGAAGGCACCAACAACCTGAACGTGGCTATGGGCGAGGAGCTGCACTTCACTGCCGAGCAGTGGTATAAGATGAGCGAGAAGGAGAAGCAGGAGGTCCTGATGAACTACCGTATAGCCTACCTCGGCGAGACAATGGTGAACTGGTGTGCCGGACTCGGTACGGTGCTTGCCAACGACGAGGTGGTGGACGGCGTGAGTGAGCGCGGCGGCTATCCCGTGGTACAGAAGAAGATGAAACAGTGGTGTCTGAGAGTGTCGGCATATGCACAGCGTCTGCTTGACGGTCTTAACAAGATAGACTGGACCGACTCGCTGAAGGAAACACAGCGCAACTGGATAGGACGCTCGGAGGGTACCGAGGTGGAGTTCAGCGTGAAGGACAGCGACGTGAAGTTCACCATCTTCACAACCCGTGCCGACACAATGTTTGGCGTGACCTTCATGGTGCTGGCACCCGAAAGCGAATATGTGAGCCAGATAACCACTGCCGAGCAGAAGCAGGCTGTTGACGACTATGTGGCAGCCACCAAAAAGCGCACCGAGCGCGAACGCATCGCCGACCGCAAGGTGACAGGTGTGTTTACCGGTGCCTATGCCATCAATCCGTTCACAGGCGATGCAATCCCCGTGTGGGTGAGCGACTATGTACTTGCTGGCTACGGCACGGGAGCCATCATGGCAGTGCCAGCCCACGACAGCCGCGACTATGCCTTTGCAAAGCACTTTGGTTTGCCGATAGTTCCGCTGATTGAGGGTGCCGACGTGAGCGAGGAGAGCTATGACGCCAAGGAAGGAACGGTGATAAACTCGCCTGCTCCGGGCAAGACACCATACATTGACTTCTCACTCAACGGACTGAGTGTGAAAGAGGCTATAGCTGCCACAAAGTCTTATGTGCAGTCACACAAGATAGGCAGAGTGAAGGTGAACTTCCGCCTGCGCGATGCCATCTTCAGCCGCCAGCGCTACTGGGGTGAGCCATTCCCTGTGTACTACAAGGACGGCATGCCATATATGATTCCTGAGGAATGTCTGCCGCTGGAACTGCCCGAGGTGAGCCAGTACAAGCCTACAGAAAGCGGTGAGCCGCCATTGGGTCACGCTGAGAAATGGGCTTGGGACACCGAGAACAATCAGGTGGTGGACAAGAAGCTGATAGACAACGTGAAGGTATTCCCGCTGGAGTTGAACACCATGCCGGGCTTTGCAGGCAGCTCAGCCTACTATCTGCGCTACATGGACCCGCACAACAACGAGGCTCTTGTGAGCAAACATGCCGACATGTACTGGAAGAACGTTGACCTGTATGTGGGCGGCACCGAGCACGCCACGGGTCACCTCATCTACTCACGTTTCTGGAACAAGTTCCTCCACGACATCGGCTACAGCACCATGGAAGAGCCATTCCAGAAGTTAGTGAACCAGGGAATGATACAGGGCCGCTCAAACTTTGTTTACCGCATCAACAGCGATGACCACTCAAAGGCTCCCGTATTTGTCTCACTTGGACTGAAGGATCAGTATGAGGTGACGCCAATCCACGTTGACGTGAACATTGTGAGCGGCGATGTGCTCGACATTGAGGCGTTCAAGCAGTGGCGTCCGGAATACAACAACGCGGAGTTCCTGCTTGAAGACGGCAAGTATATCTGTGGCTGGGCAGTGGAGAAGATGTCGAAGTCGATGTTCAACGTTGTCAATCCCGACATGATAGTTGAGAAATACGGTGCCGACACCTTGCGTCTCTATGAGATGTTCCTCGGCCCGGTAGAGCAGTCGAAGCCTTGGGACACCAACGGCATTGATGGCTGTCACCGTTTCCTCAAGAAATTCTGGAGCCTGTTCTACAGCCGCGACGGAGAGTGGCTGCCCAACGACGAGGCGGCAACAAAGGAACAGCTCAAGAGCGTGCACAAGCTGATAAAGAAGGTTACTCAGGACATTGAGAACTTCTCATACAACACCAGCATCTCGGCATTTATGATCTGCGTGGGTGAGCTTCAGCAGCTGAAATGCCGCAACAAGGAACTGCTCAGCCAGATTGTAGTGCTAATAGCACCATTCGCGCCGCATATTGCTGAGGAACTGTGGCATGCGCTCGGCAACGGGAACACCGTTTGCGATGCACAGTGGCCCAAGCATAATGAGGAATATTTGGTGGAAAGCAGCGTGAGACTCGGTGTGTCGTTCAACGGCAAGACACGCTTCGACATGGAGTTCCCTGCCGATGCCGACAATGCCACTATTGAGCAGACCGTGCTTGCCGACGAGAGGTCGCAGAAATATATCGACGGCAAGAAGGTGATGAAGGTCATCGTGGTGAAAGGCAGGCTCATTAACATTGTATGTAAATGAAAAGTATAGACAGCCAAATATTGCGCAACGAGGTCAAGGATTATTTTTATATAACCCTTGCACTCTCGTTGATCGCATTCTCGTACACGGCATTCCTTTTGCCCTACGAAATTGTTACTGGCGGACTTGCCGGTCTTGCCTCGCTGTTCTATTATGCAGTCCGTCTGCCTATTGAGGACACCTTTTTCGCTGTGAACGTAATTCTGCTTATAGGTGCCCTGAAAATCCTTGGCTTCAAATTCCTTATCAAAACTATTTACGCCACTGTGGTGCTGTCGTTCTTTCTGTGGGCTGCACAGGAGATAGCGCCCCACACCGCCGACGGCAATCTGATAAAGTCGCTTGGTGAAGGCAACGAGTTCATGGCGGTAATCATTGGCAGTTTTATCAATGGAGCCGGTCTTGCCATAGTGTTCCTGCACAACGGAAGCACAGGTGGCGTGGACATCATCGCAGCCAGTGTAAACAAATACCGCGACATGTCGCTTGGCACCGTGATACAGATGGTGGACATCTGCATTGTGAGTTCAAGCTACTTCATCTTCGATGACTTCTCGAAGATTGTATTCGGTCTCTGCACCATAGTCATCGAGACCGTATCACTGGACTATATCATGAATGCCCGCCGCGAGTCGGTACAGTTTATGATTTTCTCAAAGAAATACCAGGAGATAGCCGATGCCGTGGCGCGGACAGTGGACACAGGCGTTACCATTCTCGACGGACACGGCTGGTACACGGGCAAGGAGGTGAAGGTGCTCTGCACGCTCACCCGCAAGCGCAATAGCGTGACGGTGTTCCGACTCATCAAGATGATCGACCCCGATGCCTTTGTTAGCCAAAGCCGTGTAATCGGTGTCTACGGCGAGGGATTTGACACAATAAAAATAAAAGTGAAAAAGAAAGATGAAACTGATAGTAGCAACAAACAATGAGCACAAGCTCAGCGAAATACGCGCAATACTTGGCGAAAAGATAGAGGTGCTGTCGCTGAAGGACATCAATCTGGATGCCGACATTGAGGAAACAGGGGAGACGCTCATGGAAAACTCCCACCTCAAGGCTGGGTATGTGGCACAATATCTCGACAATCAGGACTATCCGCACCCTTATGCGGTGATTGCCGACGACACGGGACTGATGGTTGATGCTCTTGACGGTGCGCCGGGAGTACACACTGCACGGTATGCCGGCGGCGACGGTCACGACAGCGAAGCAAACATGCGTCTGCTGCTCAAGAACCTTGAAGGCTGCGACAACCGCAAGGCACACTTCAGCACTGTCATCACCATGATAGAGGAGAAGACAGAATACACGGTAGATATCCGATATTTTATAGGAAAGGTTGACGGTACTATCCTCACCGAGAAGCACGGCGACGAGGGATTCGGCTATGATCCGATATTCATGCCAGACGGCTACGACAAATCGTTTGCCGAGCTCGGCAATGATGTGAAAAACAAAATCAGCCACCGTGCCATGGCTGTTAAAAAACTTGCTGAATACTTACTAAAATGAGAAGAATAGCGACCACTGTTATAATACTGCTTTGCATGTCGTTCGCAATGGCAAAGGCAGCCATTGGCGAATGGACTGCCTATATGGCTTACGGTGACATAACCGACATTGAGCCAGCAGGAAACACCATATATGTATTGAGCAGCGGTTCGTTGTTCTCATACAATGTAAACGACCAGAATGTAACTATATATAATAAGGTGTATCCGCTTAACGACACAGGCATAGCACACATAGCATGGTGCAACAGTTCAAAAAGGCTTGTAATCATTTACAACAACCAAAACATAGACCTGCTCGGCAACAATGGTGAAGTGACAAACATAAACGATTACTACAACAAGTCAATGACCGACGACAAGACCGTTTACAACATCACCATCAGCGGCAACCATGCTTATCTCTGCACAGGATTCGGCATCTTGAAGATAAACGTAAAGGATGCTGAGATTAGCGACACCTACAATCTGGGAATGAAAGTAATTGACTGCTCAATAGACGGCAACATGATATATGCCAAAACATCCAACGGAGTGTATGCCGGCAATACATCTGACAATCTGCCCGACAAAAATAACTGGAAGATTACATCGGCAACTGTTTCGTTCAACGATGCCAATGACATAACCATAAGCAACGCCAACGGATATACAGAATATATTGCCTACGACAATACCAACAAATGTTACTGGAGCAACCAAAAGGACGGGAAGCTGCATGGGTATAAACTGGATGACGGTAACACAAAGACCATCATTGCGCAGGACATAACCCCAGGCGGACCGAAATACAACTATTTCGGATTCTTGAAAATACACGACAACAAACTGTATTCGTGTAACGGTATAGGATGGGATTTCCAACAGAAAGCATCAATACAGATATTTGACATTGAAAACGATACATGGACCACATTCAGCAATGAGGGCATAGCCGAAAAACTCGGCATTCGCTATCAGGATGTAATGTCAGTCGATGTAGACCCGCGTGACCTGCGTCATGTGGTGGCAGGCACACAGGCCGGGCTGTTTGAATTTCACAACGGAGAGCTGACCAGGCACTGGAACGATGAAAACAGTCCGATATATTACCATTACAACATACCGAAACCTGACAGAAACTACGAAGTCGTAACATCTGTATTATTCGACAAAGACGGAAATCTGTGGGTTGCCAATACTGGAAGTACAAAAAGCACCCTGTTAAAACTCACAGCCGACAACACATGGGCGATACCCGGCAATGCCATAAGTGCTGAGAACTCTGACTATCTGAAATTCATGGGCTTTGACAGCAAGGGCGCATTATGGATACACAACAACGCATACGGAGCAGCTGCCGCATACCGCTATGACACAACAACGGAAACAATCACAGAATATTCCAATTTTACGAATGAAGACGGGGTGACCTATTCCAACATTGCAGGATGCAGAGCTTTGGCAGAAGACAAGGACGGCAACATCTGGGTGGGAATATCCGAAGGACTGTTTGTGTTGACACCTGAATATCTAAACGACCCGACCAAAGGATTCTATCAGGTGAAAGTGCCGCGCAACGACGGGACAAACTATGCCGACTATCTGCTGTCGGGAGTGGACATCAGTGCCATTGCCATAGACAATGCCAACCGCAAATGGATAGGGACAAACAACAGCGGACTCTACCTGATTAGTGCCGACAATATGGTGGAGGAGAAACATTTCACGGCAGCAAACAGCGCATTGCTGTCGGACAAAATATATAGTATTGTAATAGACAACACCACGGGCATTGTGTATATCGGCACCGACAAGGGACTGTGCTCATACCAGAGCGAGGCAAGCCAAGTAAACGATGAGATGACCAAGGACAACGTTTGGGCTTATCCTAATCCTGTAACTCCAGAGTATCAAGGAATGATAACCGTCACGGGGCTTTCATTAAACGCCGATGTGAAAATAACCACATCAAACGGTGTGCTCGTTGCCCAGGGACGCAGCACTGCAGGTTCATTCCAATGGGACGGCAAGGACCTTAACGGCAACCGCGTGGCTTCAGGTATCTATATGGTAAACACTGCTACGGCAGACGGAAACAGCGGCACTGTATGTAAAATTGCCGTCATAAAATAATACACGACAACTACATGAAACAAATCAAGAAAAATCCTTTATTTACGGCTATCCTGCTTCTGTCTCCTTTTATAATATATTGGCTGACACTTCTCCTGCCGACATTCGACGACTGGGGATATTTCACCACTCCAGACTACGACTATGGTGAAAACTTCTATGACCGTCTTATACCGCGCTATACATACTGGCGCCCATGGGACGGCATGATAGGATATATACTAAGCATAAAGCCTTCATGGTTTCCAGCATTCAACCACATCATTGTATACCTTGCGCATTTGGGTGGAACACTCATAATTTTTAATATTGCCAGAGAACTGAAATTCAAGAGTTTTGCCTGCAACATAGCTGCACTCTATTTTTTCATCTCACCCGCCATGCTCGGAACTGTACTCGGAATAGACTCGCCCAATCAGGCATATTCTTCGTTTTGGGGATTATTGTCCACACTTGTTTACCTTCGCGCGCGCAAACCTATTAATATAATACTATGGCTCACTTGCGCCACAATAGGAACGTTGGCAAAGGAAAACGGCATTGTGTTTTTTGTCATTCCACAGATTATTGCCTTTGGCTTCAGGCGCATCACTCTGCGTGAGGCAATAAAGGACACCCTATGGGCAATAATGATCGTTGCCGTTTATTTCTCTGCCCGTAAACTGCTGACTACCGATGTTGTGTACATCAACGACGAGTATTTTGAAAACACATTCGCAAGAAAGTTCAAGAACGTATGCGTGTTTCTCGGAATGACATGGCTGCCGCTCGACTTTGTGAGTATTGTTCATTCGCCGTGCAGAAACATTCCAGTAACACTTGTTACTGTGTTGTTGTCGTTCCCGTTTATGATTGCCGTGTTTGCAAACAAGAGGGAGCACTGGCTAAATCTTCAGTTCGCCGCCCTCGTGCTGTGTCTTATTGCAGCAGCATCGCCCCACCTCGTAACGCTCTTCACTGCAATGCATCCCTACGCCGGACTTGGAATGGCGGCACTTATTATGGGGTATATGACAGACAAGTCGGAACACGTAACACTGCTGAAAAGGCTCCTGCCACTGTTCGTTCTGTCGTGCGCATTCATTGACTGGCATCATTGGCAGAAATCATACGAATCAGGACTGATTGGCAAAAGAATGGCAGAGGATGTGATAAAGAAAACAGGCAGACGCATCAACCGCGTATATGTTATAGTTGTTGAGGATGATGCTCCTAAATACTCATCTTTCTGTGTTATCCCACGTGATGCCTTCGGTTACGGCAAGGCTGCACTTGCATACAATAATTACGAATGGCCACGTGACATAGAGCGTAACCATATTGATGAAAGCGAGAAAGACAAGATAGACAGTATAGCCAACCGCGCCATAGCTGAAGGATATGAGAATGTATGGCTTGTGGAAAAAGACAATGTCGACATTATAAGATAACATAATAGTTCTATGGAAAGGGATATTCAATTAGACTGCTACCGCTCACTCACGATGATGTATATCGTGTGTGTGATACATACGTCTTTTTGGTTTTATCTCGACTTTCATTTCGACAAGACACTGCTTCTTATCGAAATGCCTGTAATATTTTTCATTGCAGGAGCATCACAGTCGTTTAAGAAAGTGGGCAGTTTCAGGCAGACCATTATCAACAGATCTAAAAGGGTTCTTCTTCCATATTATATATTTCTCGGCATCCTTTTCCTATGGTTTTATGCCTGCACATTGCTGGGTATAAGCTTCGAGGGTGAAACAATAGACATTACACAGCTTAATGCCACTGACATAATAAAACTGCTTGCCACGGGTGGCAGTGAAAAGATTCCATATTTGGGCTACACATGGTTCATCTCATGCTACATGATTGTATCATGCTCACTGCCCCTGCAGAGAGCCATAATGAAAAGAATATCTGAAAAAGTGTACGCAGCCCTTTGCTTCTTTGTGTTCACGGCATGCTGCATTTTAAATACTCATTCGCCCGAGAACATACTTGAAAACGTGCTTTGCTATAACGTATTCTATATTTCGGGATATGTGTTTTACAAACAGTTAAAGAAAAAGCAAATAATACTTGCTGCAATACTGCCCATAATAATATCAACATATCTGTTTGCCAACGGGAGAATGTTCATAAAGTTCCCGCCCGACCTGTTTTTTCTCTTCTACAACATAGGTGCAATATGTATATTATCCATTATCCTCAGCTACGTTAAAATTCCATACAGCTATATAATAAGACTGTGGAATGTACGTGGCTACAATATATTCCTTTATCAAAGCATAAGCCTTTTTATTGTGTATAAAATGACCGAGCACCTGAAAGGATACATCCATAACGACTTCGCAATGTTCATCATACTGTTTATTGCAGCCATCATTGTAGCAACATCCCTGAGTTATTTCACTTTCTATATAGAGAATCGTATAATCAGGAATTTATTTCCTCAAAAACAATAGCCAATGATTTCAGTATGCGTTGCCACATATAACGGAGAAATGTATATCCGCCAGCAATTACAGTCCATACTGTGCCAACTGGCAGACAGTGATGAGGTTATAGTATCCGATGACGGATCTACAGACGATACTTTGACTGTAATTCGGGAGATAAACGACAAGAGGATAAGGTTTATTGACGGGCCGCAAAAACAGTCACCGACACAAAATTTTGAGAACGCACTGCGACATGCCAACGGCGACTATATTTTTCTTGCCGATCAGGACGATGTATGGAAACCTGAAAAAGTGGAAGTATGCATGAGGTGGCTTAAACAGTATGACTGCGTGGTGAGTGACGCTGAAGTGACCGACAGCCATCTGAAAGTCGTACATTTCTCACTGTTTGCATTGTTGAAAGTGAGGCAAAGCCGGATATACAACACTATATGGAAAAACGGATATACAGGTTGCTGCATGGCGTTCAGCCGCAAGGTGCTTTGTGCTGCCTTGCCTTTTCCCGACAATATCCCAATGCACGACATCTGGATAGGCAACGTTGCGGCATATAAATATAATGTGAAATTTATAAATGATAAACTCATCTATTTCCGCAGGCATGAAGATGCGGCATCGTGCAACGCTAAGGGAAGCAAGTTTACATTGTGGCAAAAAATAAGATTCCGGTGGAATACAATTAAAAATATTGTGTATTTAAAATAAAGTAAGGATAAAGTCCGTTAATATCAGTAAGACTATCCAATGGTGCTGAGTATAATCATACCTATATATAATGTTGAGAATACGCTTAGGCGATGTCTTGACAGTGTGCTCTCGCAGAACGTTGACGACTGCGAGATAATACTCGTTGACGACGGTTCTACAGACTGTAGCGGCGAAATTGCAGAAGGATATTCACGAAAGTATAAAAACGTTGTTGCGTTAAGGAAACCAAACAGCGGGCCGTCGGCTGCAAGAAACTATGGACTTGACAAGGCTAAAGGCGATTATGTGACGTTTATCGACAGCGATGATGAACTGGCACCGGGCACTTTGCGTCCGTTGCTTAACATTCTCCATACACATCCGGAATACGATATACTGGAGTATTCTTTCCATGAACATGTGGGGTATTATGATGAGCGTTACGTTGACATTGGCAATCACATTTATCATAACACCATAGACTGGCTTGCCGTAAGCGGTTATCAGCATTGCTGGATGTGGAATAAGCTGTTCAGGCGTGAACTGTTCGACAGTCTCCGCTTTCCACAACACCTTCACAGGTTTGAAGACCTTTGGATGATGGGCGAGTTGTTAAAGCGTAATCCCGTAATAGCCACTACATCGCACGGAAAATATCTCTATCATTGGAACAATGGCGGGCTGATGGCTGGCACATGGCAATACGCAGATTTGATAAATGTGCAGGCAGACGTTATACGCAAGCTTGGTATTGACACACGGCAAAGACAGTGGCACAAGCTCTATATGGATATGTATAACATACAACTGTATGCCTATATTCAGACAGGCAACATAATCATATCGCCGCAAAAGGTCGCTCCCCGCGCATACAACGGCATTCAAGGACTTGTAAAATCATTGGCTCTCGATATTCTGGGGCTCAAACAGTTTTGCAGGTTGTTCAAATTCTTCATTAAGAAAATCAAAAATAACCGATAGTTGGCATGAACATCATATATATTGTAGAGGATTTTTCAGAAAACGGCGGAGTGGAAAGGATTGTGAGTGAAAAGGCAAACACGCTTTCCGTGCAATATCATCACAATGTAACTCTAATTTCGGTATATCATGATGACCGGCAGCCGCGGTATCAACTTGCTAAAACGGTTAGAACGGTACTTCTTGACGTGCCTTTTGCGAAAAAGACAAGTAATCCTGTATCAAGACTTTTTAGTCGTTTGAGTACGATGCTTACTGCAATCTTCCGTCTGAACAAAGCC
Source organism: Prevotella sp. (assembly GCA_030539375.1). Classification (GTDB taxonomy): domain Bacteria; phylum Bacteroidota; class Bacteroidia; order Bacteroidales; family Bacteroidaceae; genus Prevotella. The sequence continues at coordinate 20,294 of JAUNSB010000044.1, read as the reverse complement.
GTAAAACTGCTTAATCCCGACATAATATTCTTTACCACGACCCTCGGTGCCATTCTTTTGCCCTTTTGCAACACCAAGGCAAGGAAGATTTACGAATCGCATCTGGCAAGAAACTTCAATCCGTTCAACCAGCTTTTTTTTCTCACAGAACGGAGTGCAGAGAGAGTTGTATGCCTTACAAGTGGGGACGCAAAGGAATTTAAACATGCACGACAAGTTAACATTATACCCAATTTCATCAATCAAGTCTCAAACCGCGTTGATGATTACGGCATAAAGAAAGCAATGGCTGTGGGCAGACTTGAGCATCAGAAGGGCTTCGACATTCTTATTTCCTGCTGGCAGGAGGTTGTAAGGCGGTTCCCTGACTGGCAGCTCGACATCTATGGTGAGGGAGCGTGCAGAGAAGCCCTGCAGCAGCAGATTGATACACTGCATTTGGGCGATAAGGTGAAACTCTGCGGCAGGCACGACAACATTATGGAAGTATATCCACGATACAGCCTGCACCTTATGACATCGCGCTATGAAGGACTGCCCATGACGCTTATCGAAGCCCAAGCCTGCGGATTGCCGTCAGTGGTGTTTAATTTCCAATACGGCGCAAGCGACATTGTGACCGACGGACACAACGGATTAATAGTAGAGCAAGGCAATACAGAGCTGTTTACTGAAGCAGTCATAAAAATGCTGTCATCGGAAGCCCTGAGAAAGGAATACGGCACACATGCGCTTGCCGTCGGCAAACGCTACTCAAAGGAAAACATTTTCAAAAAGTGGATTAAGCTAATTGAAGAAACTGCTGTTTAAATGAAGTACTACTTACTTTGCCAACGAAGTATATCTTACTTTGTCAGGTAAGTACTACTAAGATAAATGGTCGAGTATCCTAAGATAAACGGTCAATAATCCTAAGAAAAATGACAAATAATCTTAAGAAATTAACCCATATATCTCAATCAGCTCCTTTGCAACCTTTACATAATCGTGGTGCTTGCGTACAAACTCCAGTCCCTCTCGCTTCATCCGCTCTATCTTGTCGGGATAAAGCAATGTGTCGCGAAGCATCTTCAGGTTGTACTCATCATCCTCTGGGCGCACGTTTATAATCGGCCGCAGTGTTTTCTCACCTATAAACTCATAATATTCCTCTTCGCCTCCGCCAATCACGACTGTACCGTGAGCCATAGCCGCAAGTGAGTTCATCGAGGGAGTATAGCTGTAAAGCTGGTCAACGAGCACATCCGCCTCGTCGAGCATTTTCAGATAGTCATTGTAGGGAACATCATACACCCTTTTCACCTCTATCTTTCCTGGATTCTCTTCAGCCACTCTCTCCACGAGGTCACCAATTATCGCAGCTCCTTTCAGATAATCCCTTTTTGACTGAATACCCACAAGAACCTTGACGGGAGTGTGGAATGTGGAGTGTGGAGTGAGGAGTGTTTCCGGTATCTCCATTGGTAAAGGCATGTAGCATAGCTTATCATGATATTGCGATATTTCATAATATTTATAATATTCATACAAGCATGGAAGTAAGACATCAGCACCATCATTTACAAATTTACAGCTATGCTTAATTTCAGGCATAAAACACTCATCTATACGTTCTCTGTTCTCTGTTTTATTTATTTCATTGGTGCCAATATGTGTATCAGAATATGCTAACACAGCATTAGCCTGCCCTCTCATTACAATATAATCATCGCCCAAACACCATTTTACAATTTTCTTATTTCCCAATTTTAGCAAAGTAAATAATATCTCATTCCATCTCATACGCAAAGGAACCATATTAGGACATGGAATCTGTACGATATCATTACCAAACAATCGTGGAGCATTTATAAGTAGTTTCCAAAGTACAACAAGCCCTCCCAACACACCATACTTCATGTTTCGTTTCAAATCAATATCACGGGGACTGTTGTGCCAACTGTTCCCTTCTGACATCAATATCACATCATGCCCTAACTCACGTAGTCCTTTTCTTAATGTATTATGTACAAAACTTGCCTCGCCCAATAACAATATTCTCATAATCCTTTTATGCTTTTATAAGTGCTCTTGTGTTCTGAATATATTCAACCCTTCATCTATATAGCCGCTCTTTATATCAGCTGCGTCAAGAATACTATGAAATAAGAAATAAGACTTAAATCTTTTATTTTTATTGGAACGCAAGGCTTTTATTTTTTGTGGATACCGACTTGCATACTCATATGAATACCATACATAGCATCCTGGCAGATGCTGTGGTTCATTGTCAACACTGCCGTGTATGAAATATCCGTCCTCACCCATGCACTCACCATGGTCAGAAAGATAAATCAATATGGCATTTCTTTTTCTTAATCTCTTTATCACTTTATTCCAAAAGTAATCAGAATATAGGATGGTATTATCATACGAATTACGTATTTTTTCAAATGTGTTTGACGATAATATCTTACTGTCTGTAATTGGTTTGTATTTTTCAAAATCATCAGTAAAATGCGTATTATAATACCAATGTGAGCCTATAGTGTGAAGTATTATCAATTTACGTGCTCCAGCCCGTGCCAGTTCTTCATCATAGGCAGGCAACAGGTCTGTATCAAGCCACTTGTCATATATATATGATACTTTTCCACTGCTGACATATTTCAGTCGGTCGCATTCTTTCATAAAATACAAGAAACTCTTTATGCCTTCCTGATTTGCAAGCCACGCCGACGTGTATCCAGCCCGTTTCATCAATGATATGAATGAGCGTTCGGTATATGCCCTGTCCGGATGCTTTTCATCGGAACGGGTCATAAAATGAGGTATGCTGAGATGCGTTAGGTTATAATCACTATATATGTTTGACATGGAAACAGCATTTCTTTCCTTACACAATAATGGTGTAGTGGCTCTTTCATATCCGTTAATCTGCATACTGGATGCCCGCAACGATTCTCCGATTATTAATACAACAGTCAAGGAATCGGTATCACATGATGCTTTACACTTAAAATCCGGGCGGACGGTGTCTACACTTACACGGTTGTCAATATATTCGGCTACAGTAAAGAATATAGAATATGGTATACGTTTTACAATGGCATTATAAGCTGTTCCGGCATTAAGCGGTATGGATATGAATATTAGGGCAAGCAGAAAATGTAGCCACTGACATGGAATATGTTCCATGTGAAGACGTTTCTTTGATATAAAAAAAGACACAGCTATCGCAAGCACTCCCCAAAGGACAAGCTGCCACGTAACTATATCCATACTTGTACGGACATCATTCTCTATTAACAGTTCTATTACCTCAGGCATCAGAGTTACATGCAGTGTACAACGATAATAGGCTATTATTGTGCATAATAATGTTATAACGGGGAATATGATGCAAAATACATACTTCTTTATACTTATAAAATAAATAAGTCCAAATATGGCTATTTCTATTACCAGCCATTGAAATAACAATAAGGCAAGGTCACGAAAGTTTGAGAACGGATTGTCGTAAAATTCGGCAAAAAGAAATGTAATGCCATATAAAAGCGTGATGCAAAGACAAAATTGCCACAATTTAAAATTTGCACAAGACAAAAATTCCCTGCACAATTTTTTATATACAAAGCTTGCCTCGCCCAATAATAATATTCTCATAATTCGTAAACTAAAAACTTAGGTTCTGCAAAATTACACATTTTTCATCAATATTGCAAATAAAAATGGGAAAAAGCCAAAAGAATTTATGAAATCAAACACCAATTTTAGGAACAGAAAACTGCCAATTTTAGGAACAGAAAATAGCCAACTTTAGGAACAGGAAATAGCCAACTTTAGGATTAAAAAAGGTTAATCGTTTGGTTATTAGATAATTTTGTATTATTTTTGCACCCGTAAAAAGACGGGGAAATATATGAAGAAAACATACAAGAAAAGAATTGCCGACATTATGCTTCAGGAACAGCTTGAAGCAGCTGGCGTGGTATTGATACAAGGTCCCAAATGGTGCGGCAAGACCACCACAGCCCAGCAAGCTGCAGCCAGTACCTTGTTTATGGACAATCCAAGCATCATGCAAGCCAATCTTATGTTGGCAGAAACAAACCCAGATATAATATTACAGGGTGAAAATCCACGTCTGATAGACGAATGGCAATTAGCACCCTCTCTTTGGGATGCTGCACGGTATGAAGTTAGCCGCAGGGGACTTCCCGGTCAGTTTATATTCACAGGCTCTGCCGTTCCGCCCGACAAATCTTCCATTACCCATTCCGGTACTGGACGTTTTGCCTGGCTTACGATGCGTCCTATGAGTCTTTTGGAATCTGGAGAATCCACAGGCGCAATAAAACTGTCATCGCTCTTCCACGGAGAAAAGGCGGCAGGTGCGGCAACGCCAATAGATATACGGCGATTGGCTTATATCATGTGCCGTGGCGGGTGGCCCGGTTCACTTTCATTGTCAGAAAAGGCAGCCCTGCGTCAGGCAGACAACTATGTTGATGCAGTGGTCAACAGTGACATGTCGCGCGTAGACGGTATATCTCGTAACGCAACTTTTACACGCAAATTGCTGCGCTCCTACTCACGCCATCAAGGCACCCAAGTATCTGTAAGCAAGATATATGATGATTTGGTAGCCACCGACAGTAACTCCTTTAGTCATGACACTATATACGACTATATAAATGCACTTAAAAAGATATTTGTTATAGAAGACATGGAAGCGTGGTCGCCCAATCTACGGTCGAAGACGGCAATAAGGTCGTCTGATACGAGATATTTCGTGGATTCTTCCATTGCCACTTCTTCCATGGGTGTAGGTCCGGAGGATTTAATAAAAGACCTCAATACCATGGGGCTTATTTTTGAAACCATGGCAGTAAGAGATTTGCGTATATATGCCGAAGCCTTGGGTGGGCATGTATATCATTATCGTGACAAGAACGGTCTGGAATGTGATTCCGTCATACATCTGCGTAACGGTAAATACGGTCTTATTGAAATAAAGTTGGGCGGTGATTCCCTCATTGAGTCTGGAGCTGACACATTGAAGCGGCTGGCAACAAAGATTGATACAGATAAGATGGAGAAACCATCGTTTATGATGGTTCTCACAGGTCTGGGACAATATGCCTATCCCCGCAAAGACGGTGTTATAGTTGTCCCCATAGGCAGTCTTGGTATTTAAATCTAAGATATAAATAAATTAAAAAGAGCCAGCTTTTAAAAGTTGACTCTTTTTTTTGCTATTCCTCAAAAACATTATTCAGCATTCAGGGGAGAAGCCTGAGTGTATGCCCTTGCGGCAAGCTCTTTGTCGAGCATATACTGACCGTAGCCATTGTCGGCAATCATCTTCAGGTTGTCGATAATACCCTGTGCGGTCTCCTCTTCCTCCACCTGCTCGTCGATAAACCACTTCAGCATGCTCTGTGTGGCGAAATCTTTCTCGTCGAGAGCGATGGCGTAGAGGTTGTTGATGAGCGATGTCACCTTCTGCTCATGCTTCAGAGTCTCCTCAAACACCTCAAGCAGTGAGTTCCACTCTGCAGGAACAGCATCGATAGGTGCAAGAACCACACGACCGCCACGGGCTACCACAAAGTTATACAGAATCTTGGCATGATCCTGCTCCTCCTTAAACTGCACCTCAAACCAGTTGGCTGTGCCTGGACGACCGATGGCGTGACAGTATGCTGCCATTGCAAGATACAAATAAGCCGACCACATCTCGGCATTAATCTGGGCATTGATTGCCTCTTCTACTTTTTTACTTAACATAATCTCAATTTTTTATTTATTATACACTATATACTTTATCTTATCAAAGATAATACGATTTATCTGCTGCAAAAATACAAATAAATGACCGCGCTGCAAAATAAAACGTTCTTTTTTATGTTTTTTTTATTTTTTGTCAGCGTCCAGAAAACAGCTATAAACTTATTCAGTACAAGTTAAAAAGCGATGTTTTCGGGGTGTAGCGTAACCATCATATTTTTCAAAGAGTAATTGAATAAATAAAGCGTCTGTTTAACGTTATTTATAAATAAATATGCAGAAAGTCTTGCGTGTATGCAAAAAAATACGTACTTTTGCACACAATTTAGCATAAATATACAACAATGAAGTCTAAGAACAACAGATTGGACACTCTGCGCATGATTATTTCAAGCAGGGAGATGGGAAGTCAGGAAGAATTGCTTCAAGCATTGCAGAAAGAAGGCTTTACACTCACTCAGGCAACGCTGAGCCGTGACCTTAAACAGCTGAAGGTGGCAAAAGCTGCATCGATGAACGGCAACTATGTGTATGTGTTGCCCAATCAGACAATGTATAAACGCGTGAGCACTCCTGTGCAGATACGCGAAATGATGGAGGTACCTGGATTTCTCTCCATCCAGTTCTCGGGCAATATGGCTGTGATAAAGACCCGTCCGGGCTATGCCAGCAGTATTGCGTACAATATCGACAGCAGTAATATACCTATTATTATAGGGACGATTGCTGGCGATGACACTATTTTCATGGTGATAAGAGAGGGAGCGAATGAGCGCGATGTGGTGAAGGCATTGAGTTATGTTGTACCAAATATGAAATTATATTAAGCAGAAAATGGAAGACGTTAAGGTTTTGGTAGCAGATTCCACACATGAGATTTACGTAGACACTATCCTCAAGACTATTGAGGAGGCAGCAAAGGTGCGCGGCACAGGCATCGCCAAGCGCACACACGAATATGTGGCAACAAAAATGAAGGAGGCAAAAGCAGTGATTGCATTGCAGGGCGACAAGTTTGCGGGTTTCAGTTACATTGAGACATGGGGCAACAAACAGTATGTCACCACGTCGGGACTTATCGTGCATCCCGACTTCCGCGGCATAGGGCTTGCAAAGCGCATCAAGGATATGACATTCTCGCTGGCGAGGACGCGCTGGCCTCACGCAAAAATATTCTCGCTAACAAGTGGTGCGGCGGTAATGGCAATGAACACCCAGCTGGGCTATCAGCCTGTGACTTTTGCCGATCTTACCGATGACGAGGCATTCTGGCGCGGCTGCGAGGGCTGCATCAATCACGACGTGTTGGTGCGCACAGGCAGGAAATACTGCATCTGCACAGGCATGCTATATGACCCTGAGGAGCATCTGCCGGCAAAGATTCCGCAGGATGTGATTGACAGAATAAACAAATTGGATGGGAAAAAGTAAGTGAAGAGGGAAGAATGAAGAGTAAAAAGTGAAGAACGAAGAGTGAGTTTTTTTCTTAACTCTCCTACAACTCTTACAATTCCTACTCATCTTACAATAAACAAAAAATCATAAAACAAAATATAAGAAATGGCAAAGAAAAAAGTAGTGGTAGCATTCAGTGGTGGTCTTGACACCAGCTACAATGTAATGTATCTCACAAAGGAGATGGGGTATGAGGTGTATGCGGCTTGCGCAAACACCGGCGGTTTCAGCCAAGAACAGCTGAAGACCAACGAGGAAAACGCCTATAAGCTGGGCGCAGTAAAGTATGTGACCCTCGACGTGACTCACGAGTACTATGAGAAATCGCTCAAGTACATGGTCTACGGCAATGTGCTCCGCAACAACTGTTATCCTATATCCGTAAGCTCAGAGCGTATCTTTCAGGCAATAGCCATCGCGCGCTACGCCAAGGAAATTGGCGCCGACGCCATCGCCCACGGCTCTACGGGTGCCGGCAACGACCAGATACGCTTCGACATGACGTTCCTCGTGATGGCTCCCGGCGTGGAGATTATCACCCTCACGCGCGACCGCAACCTGAGCCGCAAGGAGGAGGTTGACTATCTCAACGCCAACGGATTCTTTGCCGACTTCACAAAGCTGAAGTACTCGTACAACGTGGGAATATGGGGTACAAGCATCTGCGGAGGAGAGATTCTCGACTCGAAGCAGGGACTGCCCGAGAGCGCATACCTGAAGCACCCCACAAAGGAGGGAACCGAGGTGCTCAGCCTGGGATTCAAGAAGGGCGAGCTGTGCTCGGTGAACGGCGAGGAGTTTTACGACAAAATCGCAGCCATACAGAAGGTTGAGGAAATCGGAGCCGCCTACGCCATAGGCAGGGACTGCCACGTGGGCGACACCATCATCGGCATCAAGGGCCGCGTGGGCTTCGAGGCAGCCGCTCCGATGCTCATCATCGGCGCTCACCGTTTCCTTGAGAAGTACACCCTCTCAAAATGGCAGCAGTACTGGAAGGACCAGGTGGCAAACTGGTATGGAATGTTCCTGCACGAGAGCCAGTATCTGGAGCCTGTGATGCCCGACATCGAGGCTATGCTCACCAGCAGCCAGCGCAACGTCAACGGCGTTGTGACCCTTGAGCTGCGCCCCTACGGTTTCCAGACTCTCGGCGTGGATTCGCCTGACGACCTCGTGAAAAACAAGTTCGGTGAATATGGCGAGACACAGAAAGGCTGGACCAGCGACGAGGCAAAGGGATTCATCAAAGTAACGTCTACGCCTCTGCGCGCCTACTACTCGCTGCACCCCGAGGACAGAAAGTAAAATCTATTATATAATAAGGTAAGGAAAATGGATAATCCGAAAAGATTTTACTTGTCGGGCAACGACAAGATTATCGGTGGCGTTTGCGGCGGACTTGCCAACTATTTCGGGCTCGACCCCGTGCTTGTGCGTATCGCAATGTTTGTGCTTCTTTGGTGTGCATCGGCAGGTTTTTGGATTTATCTGCTGTTGTGGATCGTTGCACCGAGTGATAACAAATTACTGAAATAAGAAAAATGATAAAAGTTGGAATATTGGGCGGAGCCGGCTATACAGCCGGTGAACTTATCCGCATATTGATTAATCATCCCGAGGCTGAGATTGTTTTCGTAAACAGCGAGAGCAACGCAGGCAACCTGCTCACCGACGTTCACGGAGGACTGTATGGCGAGACCGACATGCGATTCACCGACAGCATGCCTTTTGACAGCGTCGACGTGGTGTTCTTCTGTTTCGGCCACGGCAAGAGTGAGCAGTTCCTGAAGGAGCACACCATTCCCGAGGACGTCAAGATTATCGACCTGGCACAGGACTTCCGCATCGCCGCTCCCGGCAACGACTACGTGTACGGTCTGCCGGAAATCAACCGCGAGGAGATAAAGGGAGCACAGCATCTTGCCAATCCCGGATGCTTTGCCACCTGCATCCAGTTGGCGCTGCTGCCTGCCGCAAGTCTGCACATCCTCGACAGGGATGTGGTGGTGAATGCCGTGACGGGCAGCACCGGAGCCGGACAGAAGCCCACCGCCACCACGCATTTCTCGTGGCGCAACAACAACTTCAGCGTCTACAAGGTATTCAAGCACCAGCATATTGCGGAGATTCGCCAGAGTCTCACCCTGGTGCAGGGCGCACTCAACGCTTCCATCGACTTCGTCCCAATGCGCGGTGATTTCGCCCGCGGCATCTTCGCCACATGCGTCATCAAGACCGACATGCCTGAGGACAAAATCGTGGCAGCCTACAAGGATTTCTACCGCGATGCCGCCTTCACCCACTACATCGACAAGCCCATCGACATGAAGCAGGTGGTGAACACCAACAAGGCGCTCATCCACTGCGACGTGGTGGACGGAAAGCTGCTCGTGACCTCCACCATCGACAACCTCCTGAAGGGTGCCGTTGGTCAGGCTGTTCAGAACATGAATCTTATGTTTGGAATCGAAGAAAGTGCAGGCTTGAAACTCAAGCCAAGCGCCTTTTAAAGTATAAAATGTAAAATTGAATGTAAGCATGAAAATGATATTCTTCATTCTTCATTTAATTAATATGAAATTATTCGACGTTTACCCTTTGTTCGATGTAAACATCGTGAAAGGCGAGGGATGCAAAGTGTGGGACGAGGATGGTCAGGAGTATCTTGACCTCTACGGCGGACATGCCGTGATAAGCATCGGCCACAGTCATCCCCATTATATAAATAAGGTGACGGAACAGTTGCAGAAAATTGGTTTCTACAGCAACTCAGTGATAAACAAGCTACAGCAGCAACTGGCGGAACGGCTGGGCAAAGCATGCGGCTACGACGACTATCAGCTGTTTCTCATCAACAGCGGCGCCGAGGCAAACGAAAACGCCCTGAAGCTGGCATCGTTCACCAACGGACGTACACGTGTGCTTTCTGCAGAGAAGGCTTTCCACGGCAGAACCTCATTGGCGGTAGAAGCTACCAACAACCCCAAAATCATTGCGCCAATCAACGCCAACGGTCACGTGACCTATCTGCCGCTCAACGACCTTGCGGCATGGGAGGCTGAGCTTGCCAAGGGCGATGTGTGCGCGGTAATCCTTGAGTGCATTCAGGGTGTCGGCGGCATCCGCCTTGCCACTCCCGAGTTTGCGCAGGGCTTGCAGGCAGCCTGCAAGAAGTATGGCACGGTGCTCATCTGCGACGAAATACAGTGCGGCTACGGGCGCAGCGGCAAGTTCTTCGCCCACCAGTGGCTGGGTATCCGCCCCGACATAGTGACTGTGGCAAAAGGCATCGCCAACGGCTTCCCAATGGGCGGCGTGCTCATCGCCCCTCACCTGAAGCCCGTCTACGGTCAGCTCGGCACCACCTTCGGAGGCAACCATCTCGGCTGTGCCGCCGCGCTTGCCGTGCTCGATGTCATGGAGAGCGAGAATCTTGTGGACAACGCCCGCACAGTGGGCGAGCACCTCATGGAGGAACTGAGGAAGCTGCAGGAAGAATGTCCCGAAAAGATTCTCGACATCCGCGGCCGCGGTCTTATGATTGGCATCGACCTCAGTTGTCCCCACAAGGACGTTCGTGTGCCGCTCATCAAGCAGGAGCATTGCTTCACAGGCTGCGCCGGCACCAACGTGCTGCGTCTGCTTCCGCCGCTTACGCTAACCATCGCCCAAGCCGATGATTTTATAACAAGGCTGAAGCGTGTGTTGTAAGATATTGCAGAAACTGGCTGCCGTTATCAGTCAGATTTATCATGGAGGTGTGTCAAAACCAACCTTCAACTTTCTTTTAGGCACGGATTACACGGATTTCACAGATTTTTCTTTCACTAATCCGTGTAGTCCGTGCCTAAATTATGTCATTATGATTACTTGTTTTCACGACGAAGTCCGACAGGTCTGACACGTCAGACAGCCGGAAAAATCTCACCAAAAGTCGCTAAAAGCAAAAAACTTCATTAACTTCGGCGATTTTTCAATTCTTTATTCTTTATTCTTCATTTTTTTTCGTAACTTTGCACACAAAATTTAATAATTTTAATTCTAAGAGTTATGGACGACGACTATCACGCGGAAAACTTTAACGGTTTCGGGCGATAGGGGAGAGTCAGGCAGCTTATATATAAATAAGGTGTGGATAATCCTCTTTTTGCTCGACGGGTTTTATTTTCCAATATAGCAAAAAAGGATTATTACAGCAATGAAGACATTTTGGAACACCACAGGTGGGCTGAGCCAGATTAGAGACTGGCAGCCCAATTGTTGGATACAGGTGACCTGTCCGACAGAAGAAGATCAGGACGAACTGGAAAAGAAATTCGGAATACCCGATTACTTCTTCCCCGACATCAGCGATGCCGACGAGCGTGCCCGTTACGAATATGACGACGGCTGGATGCTCATAATTCTGCGTATACCTTACGTTAAGGAGGTGAGATCGAGAACTCCATACACCACTGTGCCATTAGGCATTATCCACAAGCGCGACGTGACAATCACCGTGTGCTATTATGAGACCAACATGATGATTGACTTCGTGAGCTTCCAGCAGAAGCGCGGCGAGGGCTTCACCGATTATGTGGACATGACGTTCCGCCTGTTCCTTTCATCTGCCGTGTGGTACCTGAAGCGCCTCAAACAGATAAACATGCTGATAGAGAAGGCAAAGAGAAATCTCGACCGCGAGGTGAACAACGAGTCGCTAATCGGACTTAGCCGCCTGCAGGACTCGCTCACATATTTCCAGACATCCATCCGCGGCAACGAAACGCTGCTGTCGAAGCTGAAGTTCAAGCTGCAGATCGACGAACTTGACGCCGACCTTATAGAAGACGTGAACATCGAGATGAGCCAGGCGAGGGAGACAAACAACATCTACTCCCACATCCTGGAATCGACCATGGACACCTACCAGAGCATTATCAACAACAACATGAACACCGTGATGCGTACGCTGACCTCGGTGAGCATTCTCATGATGTTCCCCACGCTCATTGCATCGCTCTTTGGAATGAACCTGATGAACGGCATGGAGAATAATCCCTTCGGCTTTGCCTTCGCGCTGATTCTCTCAGTGGTGGTGTCAGGACTTTTTTGGTGGGTGTTCAGGTACAAACGCCTGATATAGCCTTAATTATTCCTAAAAAACAGCAAAAGAATATTGTTTTTTCAAAAAAAAAGTGTAAGTTTGCAAACTAAAGTGTGCAACAGGTACACAATGATTGTAAAAATAACTCGAATCAAATAACTAAAAAAGTTAAATTGATGGACTCTCAAGAAAATGCCATTGAAGTGGCAAAGACAGAAAACAACGCTGAACTGACTCAGCAAGTAGAAACACAGGAAGTTGCCGATGTTCAGGAGGCTGTGGCAACACCGGTTGACGGTGAGACGCCTGCCGGTGAAGCACAGGAAGCAACAGCCGACGAAACACAGGGACATAGGATTTATGCCGACAAAGCTGAGGTTTTGGAGCGTGTGAAGGAGATTGCAGGCGGTGAGGAAGCCCCCGACCGTGATGAAGTTAACCTGCTGCAGGCTCTTTACTACAAGATGCAGCGTGCAGAGCGCGAAGCCAGCATGAAGGCATTTGTAGACGGCGGCGGACAGCCTGAGGAATATGTAATGCCGGTGGATGAGACCGAGGACTCCTTCAAGGCTGAAATGTCAAGAATCAAGGAGCGCCGCCAGAAGCTGTTCCTTGAGCAGAAGGAAGCTGAGCAGCAGAACCTGCAAAGAAAGCTCGACATTCTGGAGAAGATTAAAAACATGTCGACATCGCCTGAGGAGGCAAACAAGTCGTATCAGGACTTCAAGGCACTGCAGGCTGAATGGCGTGAGATAGATAACGTGCCGGCAGAGAACGCCACCGAACTTTGGCGCAACTACCAGCTCTACGTGGAGCAGTACTACGATCTGCTGAAGCTCAATCATGAGGCACGTGAGTATGATTTCAAGAAAAACCTTGAGATAAAGACACGTCTTTGCGAGACTGCCGAGAAACTGGCTGAGGAAGAGGATGTGGTAAGCGCGTTCCACCAGTTGCAGAACCTGCATACCGAGTTCCGCGAGACGGGTCCGGTGGCAAAGGAACTGCGTGAGGAAATATGGAACCGCTTCAAGGCTGCGTCGACTGTCATCAACAAGGCGCATCAGTCGCACTTCGAGACACTGAGAGCCCGCGAGGAGGAAAATCTTGCCAGGAAAACTGCCCTCTGCGAGAAGGTTGAGGCAATCATGGCAGAGCCCAACAACAGCAACAACGACTGGGAGACCCACAGCAAGCAGATTATAGAACTGCAGGCAGAGTGGAAGACCATAGGCTTCGCCCCGCAAAAGATGAACGTGAAGATTTTTGAGCGTTTCCGCGGCACATGCGACGCATTCTTCACAGAAAAAGCCGCATATTATAAGAAGCTGAAAGAGACATACGCACAGAACGCCGAGAAGAAGCGTGCCCTCATCGAGCGTGCCAAGGCGCTTGTTGACAGCACCGAGTGGAAATCTACCGGCGACAAGCTCATCGGCTTGCAGAAGGAGTGGAAGACTATAGGCAGCCTGCCGAAAAAACTCGGAGACCAGCTGTGGGAGGAGTTCCAGGGAGCATGCCAGCAGTTCTTTGAGCGCCGCAACGAGCAGACAGCCGGACTGCGCACCGAGCAGCAGGAGAACCTTGAGAAGAAGCGCAGCGTGATAGCCCAGCTGCAGGAACTTGCAGCCAGCGGAGCCGCCGACATCATGGCTGCAATGAAGAAGCTGCAGGAAGAGTACAACGCCATCGGTCATGTGCCGTTCCGCGAGAAGGACAATGTCTACAACGACTACCATGCTGCCATGGATGCCATCTACAAGCAGCTCAAGAGCAGCAATGCCCGCAAGCATCTCAGCAACTTCAAGAACAAGATAAAGGATGCCGCAGCTCAGGGCGCACAGACCCTTGACAGCGAGCGCGCAAGGCTGGTGCGTCAGGCTGACAACCTGAAGAACGAAATCAAGACATACGAGAACAATCTCGGTTTCTTGTCGGTGGCAAGCAAGAAGGGCAACAGCCTTGTTGACGAAATGAACCGCAAGTTGGAACAGCTCAAAAACGACCTTGTACTTGTGAAGGAGAAAATCAAGGCTATTGACACCGAAATAGAATAAGTTTCAAAGTCAAATATAATGTGTGAGATGGGTTTTGGCACGTATGAGGTCAGAATCCATCTTTTTTTTGCATAAGTGATGATAAAAAATAACTAAAGCGCAAAAAACTTTGGCTATGAATTTTTTTTTTAGTAATTTTGCAATCAATAAATCAAAAAAACAATGAATACTACAAACCTATCCCTAAAAAAGAGACTGCTCAGTTTGTGTGCAGCCGTTACTTTTGCCACAACCGTCTGTGCCGGTAATTCGGTTGACGGAATGCCCATAGTGCTTGGCGGAGAGCTGAGCAATTCTGCCGCCACTTGTGTTGAGGATATCCGCGAGGTGATGCCACGAATGAAGAAGGCTGGACTCAACACCGTTCTCGTGCCTGTATATTGGGAGTTTCTTGAACCGCAGGAGGGCAAGTTCGACTACAGTTTGCTCGACACCATGGTGGACGAGGCGCGGAAGAACAATCTGAGGATAGGTATTTTATGGTTTGGGGCATGGAAAAACTCCATGAGCTGCTATGCTCCGCTGTGGTTCAAGCAGGACACCAAGCGCTATCCGCGCGCCGTGACGCGCAGCGGCAAACCGCTGGAGATTGCCAGCTGTTTCAGTGAGAATGTCTACCGTGCCGATGCCGCGGCGTTCACTGCCATGGTTGACCGCCTGCAGGAGATAGATGCCGACGGGAAGGTGGTGAGCATGATTCAGATTGAGAATGAGATAGGCATGCTTGAGGATGCCCGCGACCACTCGCCGGAGGCCGACCGGCTGTTTGCCGCCGATGTGCCCGAGGCTCTCATCAGGCATCTTCAGAAAAACAGGAAGCTGCTGCACAGCCAGCTGGCGGAGAAATGGCAGCAGAACGGCAACAAGACCAGGGGCAGTTGGGAGCAGGTGTTCGGCAGCGACATCTACACCGATGAGATGTTTATGGCTTGGCACTACGGCGTGTATGTGGAGCGTCTGGCAAGGATAGCCCGCAGCCGCAGCAGCCGTATGCTCTATGTCAATGCCGCCATGAACAGCCGCGGCCGCAAGCCCGGCGAATATCCGTCGGCTGGTCCGCTGGCGCATCTCAAAGACGTCTGGCACGCCGCCGCTCCCACGATTGACATTCTTGCTCCCGACATCTACGACACGGGATTTGCCGCATGGTGCAGCCAGTATGCGCTGACCGACAACCGCCTGTTCATTCCCGAGTCGCGCTGCTGCGTCAACAGCGGCGTGAGAGCGCTCTATGCCTTTGGCGAGCACGATGCCTTGGGCTTCAGTCCCTTTGCCATCGACCAGGCATCGCCTCAGGAGGTGGCAACGGTCACCAACTCATATAAGCTGATGGAGCAGATTATCGCCCTATATAATAATAGGTGTGCGAACATTGTCAATAAATGGGGCGTGCTCTTTGACAAGGACAGCAAAGAGCGCGTCATCACCGACGGAGCCGCCGTGCTCACCTGCCGGCACTACTTCACCTTGCCATGGGACCCGCGCGCCAACAGCAGTTCGGCCTGGCAGGAAGGCGGAGGCATGATTCTGAAACTGGCTGCCGACGAATATCTTGTTGTGGGCAACGGCATTGTCGTGGAGTTTGCCACTGAATACGAGAAAAAGTACGAGAAAGAAAGGCAACAGGCAGGAACAGAGCGCAAGCTTGGTGAGGACGGATTCCTGCTTGCAGGCGACAACAGCGGAAAAGCAAAGAACGACAATGCTGCTCCGAAGTTTAAAGGACAGCGCATGGGCATAGGCTTTGTTGACGAGGTGGAGGTCGATGCCAATGGAAATATGAAGTTCCTGCGCCGCCACAACGGCGACCAAAGCCATCAGGGCCGTCATGTGCGCATATCTGTTGACGACTGGAAGATGCTGCACGTGAAGCTCTATAGATATTAGACGATTTTTATCGTAATCTACAAACTACAACAAACTACAGATGCTGAAACAAATTTGTATATTCCTGATTACCATCACTGTTTCCGTCACAGTCATGGCTGACAACGGCCGCCTGTACGGCAGTGAGCGGCTGTCGAGCTCGCTCACCTCTACAATATGTCAAGACCGCTACGGATACATCTGGATAGGAACAGAATACGGGCTCAACAAGTTCGACGGCTACCGTTTCACTCCGTATTTCAGCAGCGGCAACGACAGCACCACGCTCTACAACAATGAAATCACGGCGCTTTTCGTCGACAGAAAGGGCAGGCTGTGGGTGGGACAGAGCAAGGGACTGGCGCGCTACGACTATCTGACCAACAGCTTTGTGCGCTACACCGTGAACGGCAGAATGCCACGGGTGAGCGCCATGCTGGAGCATGACGGCTCGCTTCTCATAGGCACCAGCGGCTATGGAATTTTTACGCTCAAGGACGGCGCGACCGTGGCTGAGCGCCTGCCGATGGCAACCCGCCGCCGCACCGATGACTTCTGCAGCAGCCTGTTCGTAGATGCCAACGGTGACATCTGGCGCAGCAGCCATCTGCATCTTGTGACGAGATACAGGCGCGGCAAGAACGGCGTCTACTCTCAAAAGGACTATCCGCTGATGCCCAAGGGGCCTGCCGTGGAGTTTCTGAGCGACGGCAGCAGAGGTTTCTGGATTATCTGCATGTACGGCATAATGAGATATGACTATGCACGCCAAACTCTCAGCGACGCAGGCGTGGACCTGAGCGTCATAGGCAACACCGTGACCATGCGCACGGCTACGCTCGACGCCAAGGGCAACATGCTCATAGGCACGAGCGGCGGAGGGCTGGTGGTTCTTCACAGGGGGGGCAAGACTCTCATTAATGCCGCAGGCAACAGCAAGGATATTCTGCTGCACAACACCAACGTGAACAACATCCTGTGCGACCGTCAGGGCGGAGTGTGGCTGTCGTGCTACGGCAAGGGAGTCTACCGTGCCGGAGGCGGCGACAAGGCTTTTAGCAGCCACACTTTCAGCGACAACAACATAACCCTCGGCAGCCGAATCACCAGCACTGCCTATTGTTACGGCGCTATATGGTGCACGGTGCAGTACAGCGGTCTCTACCGCTTCGATGCCGACGGCAACAACCTGCGCGTGATGGACAGTCCCCAGGGCACCAACCTTGTGTACAGCGACCGCAGCGGTCAGATGTGGATATGCACCAACAACGCCCTTTACCGCTATTCCGCCGACGGAACATACGAAAAGGCGGCGCAGATGAACGGCTTCGGGCTCAACGCCATGACCGACGACGGAAAGGGAAAACTCTATATCTCCGACTTCGGGCGCGGGCTGGTGGTCTACGACACCAAAACGGGCAGGACCACGGGCTACAGCATGAACGACAAGCCGAAACGTACCAATGACAACGTGTTGCACAACGACTGGATAAAGTCGCTGTGCATGGTTGCGCCCGACATTCTCGTGGTGGGCACCGTGGAGGGTCTTCAGGCGATGAACACCGCCACGGGCGCATTCGGCCCTGTGCAGTTCAGCGGCATGGAGTGCTCGGCGTTGCTCAAGGCAGACGGCTCGCAGCTGCTCGTGGGCACGCTCTCCGGACTTTACACCTACGGTCTGCACACGGCGGTGGAGCAGCCGATGAAGGGTGCCGAGATGCTTCGCGACAAGAAAATCTGCGCCATACGCAAAGACCGCCACGGCAACGTCTGGGTGAGCACCTCGGCTGGAATCTGGAAGAAATCTGCCAGCGACAGCCAGTGGCAGGGATATATCCACGGCAACGGTCTTGCGGCAAAGGAATATGTGATGGGAGCATCGTTTGCACTGCCCGGCGGCGAGATAGGTTTCGCCACCGCCGACGGCATAACGTTCTTCCTGCCCGAGGCGGTGGAGCGGCTTGAGCAGCACACCGCCGATGCCCGGCTCTCCGCAGTGATTGTGGGAGGCGAGATGCTCAGCCCGCTCCACGACACCTACGTCATTCCCTACGGCAACAACAGCCTGTCGCTGGAGTTCTCGACGATGAACTACAGCGACGTGGACAACGTGACCTACGAATACCGCATCGGAGGCGGTAGGTGGGAGCCGTTTATCGAGGGCAACAACATCACCTTCACCCACATGCCGCCCGGAACCTACAGGATTGAGGTGAGGGCGCGCAACGGCAGCAACGTGTCGGAGCACGTCAAGGCGATAACCGTCAGGGTGGAGCATCCGTGGTATGCCTCGCCCATAGCCTGCACCTTATATATAATAATAGGTGTGGTGACATTGGCGATGGTGCTGCTCTACTACCGCCGGCGCAAGCGCCGTGAGCTCGACGAGGCTAAGATGCAGTTCCTAATCAACGCCACGCACGACATACGCTCGCCGCTTACGCTCATACTCGGTCCGCTCGCCAAGCTGCGCGGCATAACCAGCGACGAGCGCCAGATGGGCTATCTCAACATCATCGAGCGCAACGCCCAGCGGCTGCTGGTGCTCGTAAACCAGATTCTCGACGAGCGCAAGATAGACAAGAACCAGATGCGCCTGCACTGCAAGCGATGCGACATCTCACAGTTTGTGGGCAATGTCTGCTCGCTCTACCAGTATCGTGCCGACGAGAAGAGCATCCGCCTCACTTTCACCGCCAGCGCCTCACCGGCGCGGGCGTGGATTGACAGCATACAGTTTGACAAGGTGATAAACAACCTGCTGAGCAACGCCTTTAAATACACTCCCGACGGCGGCGAGATTGCCGTGGGCGTTGCTGACAACGGCAAGGAGGTAACGGTGACCGTAACCGACAGCGGCGTGGGGCTCGACGGCGAGAACCGCGAAAAGCTGTTCGAGCGCTTCTATCAGGGAAAGAACTCCATCCGCAACCAGACGCCGGGCACGGGAATAGGTCTCAACCTGAGCCGCACCATCGTGGAGATGCACGGCGGCAGAATCACCGCGGCCAACCGCAGCGACGGCGTGCCAGGAGCGCAGTTCACGGTTACGCTCCGCCACGGCTTCCAGCATCTCAAGCCGGAGTACATCGACGAGGACCAGACCGACGAGGCGCCGGCGGCAAACGACAGGAGCGCCCAGACGACACAGAACACCAGCGTGCTCGTGGTCGACGACAACAGCGACCTCACCCAGTACATCAGCAACGAGCTTGGCGGCACCTACCGCATAACCACCTGCGCCGACGGCATGGAGGCGCTCAGCGCACTGCACCGCGCGCCGTTCGACATTGTGGTGACCGACGTGATGATGCCGCGCATGGACGGCATAGAGCTGCTGCGCAACATCAAGCAGACGCCCCGCCTGAACCACATACCAGTGGTGATGCTCACCTCGAAGACCGAGATTGAGGACCGCCTGCTGGGGCTGCGCCGCGGCGCCGACGCATACATGGCAAAGCCCTTCAACATCGAGGAGCTGCAGGCGCAGATAGCAGCCATCATCGACAACGTGCGCCGCCTGCGCGGCAAATACTCGGGACAGCTGCACACCGACGACGGAGCGATACAGGCTCCCGAGGTGACAGGCAACGACGACTCGTTTATGGAGCGCGTGATAAAGGTGATAAACGACAACCTCGGCAATCCCGACTTCAACGTGGAGATGCTTGCCTCCGAGGTGTGTGTGAGCCGAGCCCACCTCCACCGCAAGATGAAGGAGATAACGGGCATATCCACCAGCGAATACATCCGCAACATCAGGATTGAGCACGCCGCAAAACTGATAAAGGACAGGAAAATCAACATCACGCAGGTGGCATACGCCGTGGGCTTCAACAACCAGGCGCATTTCAGCACCGTGTTCAAGAAACATTTCGGAATGACCCCGTCGGAATATGCCGCCAGGGGCGAAAAAGATTAGCTTGCGAGGCTTTTAAAAGGCATGTCGGGGAGTGCGCAAAAAAATCGACCGATTTCCTAAAAAAAATCGCGCGATTTTCTGCAAAACATCGGTCGATTTTTTTTCGTGAATCCCGCCACGGCATCTTTTTCTG
>JAUNSB010000151.1:0-5362 GCA_030539375.1 Prevotella sp. | reverse complement strand
ATCACCTATATTCGTGAAAAAATCCATTTATTTTGGAACAAAACATCATGAAACCGCCACTTGTTTTTCTATTTCAAGAAAAATTTATGCGGTTATTTTTCAGAATATTTATTACATAACACATTCTTATGTAAAATAAAATATCTTCCACTCTGTTTTGAGTCTGTAATCATCTTAAAAACATGATATTTACACACAACAGAGTGGAAGATAGAAGATAATTTGCGAAAAATTTTTCACATGAGACTATTCGTCACAACACTTATTTGGTTTTCTTGCATCCAGAAGCGTTCTTGCAACCGGAAGCGTTCTTGCAACAAGCCTGCTTGTCCTTGCAGTTTGCCTGACTGCAATTCTTCTTGCAGTCGGCTGTTTTGCAACCATTCTTCTTACATTCCTGATTTTTGCAGTTCTTGCAATCCTTCTTGCAGTCTGCCTTTTGGCAACACTCAGCCTTTGTTGAGGTGGTAACTGTCTTCTTGTCGTTCTGGGCTGACACCATCACCGATACCAGCGCCATGCATAAAATTAAAATACTCTTTTTCATAATTCTCTGTTTTTTGTTATACTTATTTTTATTATAGATAATGCAAATCGAGTGCAGAGACATCAAGCTTGCTTGAAACAACGTTCGACGAAGTCAATGCTATGCCGAGATGCAGCTTATCTTTTGCAAAGATACAGCTTTTTATATGAACTGAAGTTGCACGTTAACCTAAAAAACGCAAAAGAGACACTGATTTATTGTTTTTTTGCAGTTTTTTACTAAAACACCTACTCATACTCGCATGGTGAGCGACATACGGCGGCGACGGAGGTCAACCTCCATCACTTTCACTGTGACATGCTGATGGAGCACCACCACCTCGTTGGGATCCTTCACAAAACGGTCGGCAAGCTGCGACACATGCACCAAGCCCTGAGTGTGAACACCCACATCGACAAAGCAGCCGAAATTGGTGATGTTGGTGACTATGCCCGGCAGCACCATTCCAACGTGTACATCCTCAAGTTCCTTCACAGAGGGGTCGAACGAGAACTGCTCAGCCACGCCACGCGGGTCGAGTCCAGGCTTTTCAAGCTCGCTCATTATATCCTGTAATGTGGGCAGTCCCACCTCGTCAGAGACATAACGGCTGATGTCGATGCTGCGGCGTTTGCCGGCATCACCCATAAGCTGCGCCACGGTGCAACCGACATCCTTTGCCATACGTTCTACAATGGGATAGCGCTCGGGATGCACCGCTGAGTTATCCAACGGCTGACTGCCTCCGCACACGCGCAGGAAACCGGCAGACTGCTCAAATGCCTTGGCACCCATACGCGGCACCTTGAGCAACTGGCGCCTTGTGGTAAAGGCTCCGTTGGCAGCACGATAGTCGACGATGTTCTGGGCAAGCTGAGGACCAAGACCGGAGACATAGGAAAGCAACTGCTTGCTGGCAGTGTTGACATTCACTCCCACGAGGTTGACACAATGCTCCACGGTGCGGTCGAGCGACTGTTTGAGCGCTGTCTGGTTGACATCATACTGATACTGCCCCACCCCGATGCTCTTGGCATCAATCTTCACCAGCTCTGCCAAAGGGTCCATAAGCCGCCTGCCTATCGACACCGCTCCCCTGACGGTAACATCCTCATCGGGAAATTCCTCCCTGGCTGTCTTCGAGGCACTGTAAATGGAGGCACCGTCCTCGCTCACCACAAACACGTCCACCCCGTCGAGATGCAGCGAACGGACGAAGTCTTCGGTCTCGCGGCTTGCCGTGCCGTTGCCTATGGATATAGCCTCAACGGCATAACTGCGGGCAAGATGCCGCACACGTTGGGATGCACCTGCGACATCGCCCTTCGGCGGATGCGGAAAGATGGCTTCATGATGAAGCAGATTGCCCTCGGCATCAAGACACACCACCTTACAGCCTGTGCGGAATCCAGGGTCGATGCCCATCACCCGCTTCTGCCCCAACGGAGCAGCCAGCAACAGCTGTTCCAGATTGCGGGCAAATATACGTATCGCCTCCTCATCGGCATTCTGCTTGCTCATGGCTGCAAACTCCGTTTCTATCGACGGACGCAGCAACCGCTTGAATCCGTCCTCCACAGCCTGACGCAGATGAGGGGCAGCCGGCGACGGGCGGCGTTTGAGAACGTGCCTGCACAGCTTGTCGATGCAATAATCCTGCTCACCATCAATGGATATGCGCAGTATGCCCTCGCTCTCACCGCGGCGCATGGCAAGCAGGCGGTGGCTCGGACAACGGTCGAGCCGCTCAGAGAAGTCAAAGTAGTCGAGATACTTCTGTCCTTCCTCCTCCTTTCCCTTCACCACCTTTGAGGTTATCACGGCATTGCGCCTGAAATTGGCGCGCACCACAAGGCGCGAGTGCTCATCTTCGCTCACACGCTCAGCCACAATGTCGCGTGCTCCCTGCAGGGCATCGTCCACCGTGCTCACTCCCTTGTCGCCATCCACAAACTTCCTTGCCAACAGCTCAATGTTCATTTGCTCCTGCTGCTGAAGAAGCATGTCGGCAAGCGGTTCCAGTCCCCGTTCGCGAGCCATGGCGGCACGGGTCTTGCGCTTCGGCTTATAGGGCAGATAGATGTCTTCCAGCTCCGTGCTGTCCCAACATCCCTCAATGCGCTGCCGCAGCTCGCCGGTCAGCTTTCCCTGCTCCTCAATGGATGTAAGTATTGTCTGCTTGCGCTTGTCCATCTCGCGCAACCTGTCCAGTCCGTTGCTTATCTCAGCCACCTGCACCTCGTCGAGATTGCCCGTCACCTCCTTGCGGTAACGGCTTATAAACGGTATCGTGCAGCCATCGTTAAGGAGTTTTATCACATTCTCCACCTGCTGCACCCTTATGCCAAGAGCCTTTGCTATCAGCCCTGCAAATATCTTGTCTTTTGATTCCATATTTAAAATTAAACACTATCAATAAAGGTTCTTTTTTGAACTTTTACGCTGCAAAGCTACACCACGCACTGGCGCTTCTGCCGCATCTTTATCCATATATCCTTGGCAAATGACTGCATGTCGGTCACAGTATCATATTCATCGACAATCTCCACTCCCAGCATGGTCTCGATAACATCCTCCATGGTAACAATGCCCCTCAGGCATCCATAGCTGTCGGTGATTATAGATATATGCTCTTTCTGCTCAAGCATTCTCTCCCATATCTTCATCACCGACTCAGTTTCCGTAAACGAAAGTATGGGACGCAGAATCTGCGAGAGCGTCATGTCAAATTTATCCTCGGCAAGTTTTTCCAACACAACAGCCCGCAGCACATAGCCAACAATATAATCCTTGTCATCGCCATACACCGGAATGCGCGAATAGGGCGTGAAATGCTTGTCGGCATAGAAATCGCGGAGCGTAAGTGTCTCCTCTGCTGATGCCACCACGATGTTGGGTGTCATGATTTCGCCTGCCGTGACGTTCACCAGCTTTATGAAACTCTGTATTATCTTGGTTTCCTTTGCCTGAAACACTCCTTCCTCGGCACCAACATTGACCATTGCCGACACCTCCTCACGGCTCACTGTGAGCTGCTGCTGCCGTGGTGAGAATATGCGTGTGATAAATTCAGACAGCATCACCAACGGGTAGGTCAATATAATGAGTACACGTATTATTCTGGAAGAAGGCAGGGCGAGCGCACGCCAATAAGATGCGCCTATGGTTTTGGGAATTATCTCTGACAGGACAAGGATGAGAAGTGTCAGCACCGCCGATATTATTCCGAAATATTCCTCGCCGAAAATCTTCACCGACTCAGAGCCTACTCCTGCGGCGCCTATGGTGTGGGCAACAGTGTTGAGCGACAGTATTGCAGCCACAGGCTTGTCGATATTTGTTTTGTATTTCTTCAGCAGTGAAGCCGACCGGGCTCCCTGATTCTCCTTCATGGATATGAATGACATAGGGGTGGATAACAGAACTGCCTCAAGAACAGAACATAAAAACGACAATGCCAAGGCACCGAACAGGTATAAAAATATTAGTCCCATATAAAACTATTTTAGTTAGACATACCCCGGACGCATCATGGGGGAAACACCCGGGGCTTGAAATTACGGGCACAAAATTATGTCAAATAGCTAAAAGGACAAAACAAATATCCATCTTTTATGATTTTATATTAGTTTTTTGCCATAGAAATGAAAAACTTATTTAATTTTATAAAAACAAAAGGCTTCTCCTCAATGTCTTTTGATGAAAAGCCTGACATTTCAGTGAAGGTAAATACTGGCGTGAATATATCTCGTTGAGTTCCTGTCTTAATATGTCCATATTGTGCGTGGCGTTGCAGCCGATTATATGCCTTAATAATATAAGTATGTTTTCATCTTTTACGCTGCAAATATAGCAATAAAAATTAAGAAAAGAGCCGTCATTACAAATCTTTTTGCAAGACTTTATAAAACTTTTTCATAATACGTTTGGAAGTTCCGAATAAAAACCGTATCTTTGCGGCAAAAATTATATATGGGAATTGATACGTTAGACACAATAAGACAGTACTTTGCCACACAGCCAATCAGAAAGGCATGGTTATTTGGTTCTTGCTCAAGAGGTGAGGACACTCCTGACAGCGACATTGACATACTTGTTGAGTATAATGATTCAAATTCCATATCACTAATGACAATCTCAAGAATCATCACATCATTAAGCAAAAAGCTCAACCGCAAGATTGACATCGTTGAAGAAGGATGCCTTATGCCATTTGCCCAAATGAGTGTGGAAAAGGACAAACAGCTTATATATGAGAGAAAAGATTAAAGATAAAGGAAGACTTGAGCACATCTTGTCTTCCATCGAAATAATACTCAACAACAAAAATAAATATGAATACGAGACAGTTGTAAACGACCCCATCGTATTCTATGGATTTGTGAAACATGTTGAGATTATCGGTGAAGCCGTATATATGCTTACAAAAGAGTTTCGGGATACCCATCCTGAGGTTGAATGGGATGTTATTGAAGGTATGAGACATGTTTTAGTTCATGGATATTACAAAATAAAACCAAACCAACTTTGGAATACCATTGAAAATGATATACCCAAGCTAAAACCATATATTGAATCATACATCAATGAATATATGGATTAGACAATGTTTTGTCCCGCCTCCTTCTCTGAACAGAAAGGGGCGGGACTTTTTTACGTGTGATAATCTCCGCGATATGTTTAAGGCGGCATTACAGTCCGCTGCCTCCAGTATCTCCGCCAACGTCTTCACCATCGCCGCCGCTTGGGGTGTCGCCCTTGCCTGCCGGAGTAACGCGGCTGCGGTCGATGCTCAGCTCCACCGAGTTGGCGGCGTCGCGCATAGCCTGCTTGGGG
>JAUNSB010000043.1:0-32351 GCA_030539375.1 Prevotella sp. | reverse complement strand
TTGTCACTTCTTTTGGGGCTCCGAAAGTGACAACTTTTTCTAGTATAAGTCAGTCCAATAATGTAACTACTCTAAGGAACAACAGGAACTCCAGGAAATATACAACTCCGGAAGACCTGAATTTGTTGTGGTGCAGGGAAGATACAGAATGTCGTGACGATGGACGAACTGTTCTGGTAGATTTTAAGGCACAGATTTAGGCGGAGTTAAAACGCCAAGTATAACAGATATTATAAAAAAATGAAAAAAATAAAAAAATATATATCAATGATTTATGTGGGATTATTCCTTACCTGTTGCATTAACTACAGCCTCAATGACAACATAAAAGAAGTTATGGAAGAGTATGCTGCTATACATCCTTCAAAAGATTATTTAATCCGTTTTTTCAGTGTTGGTGGAAATAATTATGCAGAGATATGCCGAATGCAATATGTTGCTCAATTACCTTATGACGGCTATGTTGAATTAGATAATAAAACATTTTATTATTATTGTGTGAATAACTGTTTTATTCCACGGTGGATAAAACAGAACTCACAAATATATCAAGATAATCAGGAGTCATCAGATGAGATTAGTGAGTTTTTTGACAATAATAATACTATATACAAAAAATATGGAAAAACGTTTGAAAAAGTTGACGAACAAGAGGATGTGTTTGTGACAACCCCTAAAGCTGTGGCAACAGATTGTATAAGAAGCAAAGCATTTAATCGTATATTAAATAAATATATTAATCAGCATTTTAGTTTTTCTTATTATTTAATGTTTGAAAATATAGAAGACAAAACGTTTGTCTCTATTGGTGTCAATGAGTTTTATGATAGTGATTTACTGGATTCATATTTCATAAGAAACGGTCATTATGTTTTTATATATGGCAAAGATGTATTATCTCCAGATTATAAATTGTTTGAGGAGGACAAACTTTTAAAAAATAAAAATAAGATAGAACTTAAAGCTGCAAAAAGTGAGCTTATACCAATATTTTCCACAATGCAAAAATTCAAGATTGTTGCACAAGAGACATTTATTGAGATGGAAAATCCATTCGTATATTAAAATCTATATATGATAGGAATTTTTCATTTCAAGATGCTCATAATTCAGATATTATTCTTAAATTTGCAACATGATAATTAAAAACTAAAGCTGATGAAAGGATTTAGGAGATTTTTGCTGCCGTTATGGCTGTGTATGATTTGCGTTACAGCGTATTCGCATAATATACTGCAGACACAATACTGCGGCATGCAGGACGGAGGCACATACGGGTTGGTGGACAACCTCACATACACATACAACGGCAACCAGCTCACTAAAATATCAGACAGCGTTGAGGACCCGACATACGTAGGGGCTTTCAACTTCAAGGACGGTGCCGACAATAGCACAGAGTACACCTACGATGCGGTCGGCAACATGACATCCGACAAAAATAAAGGGATAACATCCATCACATACAATGATATAAACCAGCCGCAGAAGATAACCTTCTCTGACGGCAGGACAACGGAATATGTCTACAGCTATGACGGAACTAAGCTGCAGACAGTACACAAGACACTGCAGCCGCAGACATCAACCACAACGACATATTGCGGCAACATGATATATGAGAACGGGGCTTTGAAGCAGATGCTTGTTGATGGTGGATACGTAACATTCATCGGCGCAACTCCCGTATATCATTTTTATATACAGGACCACCTCGGCAACAACCGCGTTGTGGCAAAGGCTAACGGCACCGTAGAGCAGATAAACCATTACTATCCGTACGGCGGTCTGATGGCTGACATCTGTACAGGCAGCGACGTCCAGCCATACAAGTATAACGGCAAGGAGCTTGACCGTATGCACGGGCTTGACACATACGACTATGGGGCAAGGCAGCACAATGCGGCAACAGGGCGCTGGGACAGAATTGACAAGTTGGCAGAAGAGAATCCGGAGGTAAGTCCGTATGTGTATTGTGGAAATAATCCTGTGAATAGGATTGATCTGGACGGAAACGATTATTGGTACACTAATGATATAAATCAGATAGAAAGTTTTATAAATGCTGTTGGCAGTGGACAAACACAATTTGATTTCTCTGATTGGAACCATGCTACAGATGCAGATTTTTGTGGAAATTTAACATATAATGATGAAACACATAAATTTTACACAAGCTATGCTTCTATTATTGATGGTGAATTAACTGTTACAGGTAAGAGCTTTGATGCAAATTTGACTCCTGTTTCGTTTTCTGGAGAAGGATATGAGGGTGCATTTGTGTATAAACCAATTAAAAATCCACTACTAAAGATTGCTTATCTGTTAGAGCCGCTGGTTTACGATGGAGGAGGAAGGGCTAAGTGGAAATGCAACACAGATGGAAGAATAATTGATGTCGCACCAATTACAGGTATGGCACCAATTTTCGGAACGAGAAAAGGCTTTGGGGGTGGCAAGCAAAAAATGGGACATGCTAAAAGGAATATGCCTGGAGATCATGACCGGCAAAACAAGCAAGTGGAAAGTCTGGCAAAAAAGCATAATCTGGATAAAGACGAAAAAAGGATTCTACATGACGAAATAAGTAATCAAGGTTTTGGTTATCATGAAATAGAAGAACTGATACACGACATTTTTGGAAAATAAGACACAATTATTATGGAAACATTATTACATGAACTTGTAGGAAAAAAAGTCACTTATAGCAAGACGGGTGGGGGAGCAGGGGCAATCCTTTTAGTAATAGTAAATAATAACAATGCCATTTGGACATTGTGCTATTGGGAAATATATAAAGGGGAAAACCTGTTGGCAACAGCGAATGATGATGTAACCCCAATAACAGGCAAAATGGCTGTTGCAGCCCATGCCTTGTTGGGAGAAACGGTTGAGGAGGTCTATATAGATGATGAATACAATCTTATGGTCTTTTTCAGTAATGATTTGGAACTTTATCTTTATAGAGATGCCTATGAGAATGACGAGTGTGACATAGATGAGAGTTGGGAATATCAAATACCACATCTTGACAAAACGTATGTTATAATGAGAAATAAGAAAATGCGAGAGGAAAAATATTATGAATGATGCTGAAATATAATTGTCATAATTCAAAATTGATAAGAGAATACAAAATAGGACATCAAACTCCGGGACAGTTGGAGATATGCTTCGAAAATTGTATGGACGAAAAGTTTATACGCGCAATGATAAAGACACACAATGGCTACGAATTGGGCAAACCTAACAGCCTCAGTCTTGATCTTGTATTTGCATTCGAAAATGGAGATGATATAACAATATGTCATCTGTATGATGATCGTGGTTTTTATTACTATTATGTGAATTTGAATTAAAATTATGACAATGATTTCTCTGGAATGCCGAGAGATAAAAATCATAATATCAATAACAAAGTAAATCTTCAAGATATTAAAGATAACATGGATATAGGTAATGCAAATAAGCGACAACGGGATTCATACCTTGCAACTCCTAACGGCTCGCTCAAGAAATTTCTTTTTTGAAGACTGCAATGTATTCACGATTTTCTTCCCCCAAGGTTGCAGCAGATATCGGAATAACGATACTAAGCTCGCTTTACGGCGAAGAAATGGCGGATTTGCAGAAGCCGTATAGCATTTCTTTAATTAATGACGAAGTATGGGAGATTCGCGGCTGTATTACATATAAGGATTTCTATATTATGATACAGAGTTCAGACTACAGGGTACTTTCCATAGGCGGATATTCATATATGGATTATATAACGGGAGCGGGCATATATTCCAAGGAAAAGATTGACATGGCAAATTTCGGCATACATTCATCTACAATAGATAAGTGCAGCATTCCTACCCTGAAGCGCAACGGACTGCAGGACGGAGGCACATACGGACTGGTAGACAACCTCACATACACATACAACGGCAACCAGCTCACTAAAATATCTGACAGCGTTGAGGACCCGACATACGTGGGGGCTTTCAACTTCAAGGACGGTGCCGACAATAGCACGGAATACACCTACGATGCCGTCGGCAACATGACATCCGACAAAAACAAAGGGATTACATCCATCACGTACAACGTGATAAACCAGCCGCAGAAGATAACCTTCTCCGATGGCAAGACCACGGAATATGTCTACAGCTATGACGGAACGAAGCTGCAGACAGTACACAAGACACTGCAGCCACAGACATCAACCACAACGACATATTGCGGTAATATAATATATGAGAACGGGGCTTTGAAGCAGATGCTCGTTGATAGTGGATACGTAACATTCAGCGGCGCAACTCCCGTATATCATTTCTATATACAGGACCACCTCGGCAACAACCGCGTTGTGGCAAAGGCCGACGGCACCGTGGAGCAGATAAACCACTATTATCCGTACGGCGGTCTGATGGCTGACATCTGTACAGGCAGCGATGTCCAGCCATACAAGTATAACGGCAAGGAGCTTGACCGTATGCACGGGCTCGATACATACGACTACGGGGCAAGGCAGCATAATGCGGCAACAGGCAGATGGCATTCCATAGACCCGCTGTGCGAGAAGTACTATAATGTTAGTCCGTATGTATATTGTCTAAACAACCCTATATCATTTATGGATTTTAACGGATGCGCACCTGACTCTCTTGATGCCGCCTTAATGAGCTCATTAGCATATGAGCCTAATGAAAAATACCAACAACTTCTAAAAGAAAAAGGATGGACTCTATTTCACTCATATCACTCTCAAAGTGGTTTCAAATCATCCTTATTTAAAAAGAATAAGGATAATGGAAATTATGAATATTGTATGGCCTTTGCTGGTACAGATACAAATAACTTTAGCGACATTGCTAAAGATGCTATCACGGATTTTTTTAATTTTGCAGGTGTACCAACTTTTCAATATATAGAAGCTATAAGTAGCGCATTTGCAACATATCAAGAATCTGAATTAACCTTCACAGGACATTCTTTAGGAGGAGGACTAGCAACTGTTGCAAGTATAATGACAGGAAAAGACGCGATAACATTTAATCCAGCATCCATTAGTGGTGTTTTAAAATTTATAGGTAATATTGGTTCTCTCATTAATAAAGGAAAAATTACACAATATAGATCAGCTGGCCCATTACCTTTTACAGGTGACCCGGTCAATACTATTCAAGATTTCTTAGGAAAACCATCAAGCGGAAAAATCCACAGAGTCAATACAGGCAAGTATTTTTCACATGGTATTGATCAGATCATTAATACTTTTTTATATAAACATTAAAAATTATGAAAATATATTCTTTTATACTATTGATATGCATATCAATATTTTTCTCGTCATGTTATAGGAAAAGAGTTGCAATGCACCATTTCTCTCCACAAGACAGTTTATACTTCAATGTTTATGACACACTAAAATACTATACATTCTGCACAAATACAGGGATAGATACCATCCTATTTAAGAAAAAATACGTTGAAGAAAATTATAAAGAATGGTATTTTGACATGTCAGACGGTCCAATATTTGAAGCATATTTTTGTTGTGAAGGAATTTTCATACACAATAGTGTCGAAGAAACATTCCATTATTCGTACAAAAAATGTTGCGACAACCAAGATCCAGAATTAACCGTTATTTGGGGAGAGCTTTATGCCATGCCTGTCAATGATTTAAGGAATTTTTCAGAAGAAGGAATATACAAGGACACTATAATAGTTGATAAAAAAAATTATCGTCCTGGATATTACTTCAAAAATGACAAATGTTCATTAGTGTATTTGAAATGGCACAAATACAAAGGAGTGATAGAATATAAATTATCTGATGGCACTATATATAAAGATGAAACCAAGAATTGTATATAATAGAAAAAATATGGCGCAAAATAACAATATAAAGGCAATCTTAATGGTGGTATGTCTCAGTGTCTTTATCGTAATATTAATATGTTTCTCATATCAATTTAATGTAAATTATTCCGACTTCAAAAGGGTAAAATCTTGCAATATAGATCCCGACGGCTATTATATCTTTCATACAAAAAAAGATTTTGAAGAATCTGCAACTTATTATTTTCATGGCAAGGATATAGAAAAAGTAATAAAATTAGATTTTATCCAATATAGTTATGTCGTTGTTAAAGGTGCAAAGATTGACAGAGTGTACTATAGTGTCAAATCTACCATATTTGATGATAAATCTCCATATTGGACACATGAAGGATATAACAAACTCTGCTTAATCATAGAATATCAAATATGCGATGGATATATGTATGTTTACCAAATTGACAGGAGTCCGTTTCTTAAATCATTTGCAGGTAGAAATTATACAAAATAAACATAACTATGTTATTATATAATTAATGTCTACACTAAAAGATGTATCAGACTTGACAAAATATATTAAACTCAGCAATTATGAATATAAAAAGAAAATCATTCTATAATCATTAAACACCTCAATGATGAAGAAGTTATTTGTTAATCTTTTGACATGTTATGTATGTTTCTCTGAGTGTGTTCAGCTTATTTTGGGAACATTGAATCAAAGAAAAGAATTTTATTCAATGCAAATACTGTTCAATGAATATATCCTTATTGCAAGTGTATGCTCTTTCGTCATTATATTTATATTTACAATTATGTATAACAGCAATAAATTATATTTGAAGTCAAAGTTTTTTTGCATTATTGTTATAACAATTGCTATTATTTCTATGTCTTTTCAAATTGTTAGGTTACTGTTGTATGACACATTATATATTCCCGCCTATATATTATTATTTTACTCTTTTTATACAGCGCATAAACAATGGATTATAAACAATAATGAAAAATCTGAAGAGAAAGAATAAAATTTTTCACATTATTGTCTTGTAATTCAAATATTTCATCTAAATTTGTGGCGTGATAATAAAAAAAATAAACTTATGAAGGTATCTGACAAGTACACATACGACAGCATGGGCAACATCCTCACCCTGAAGCGTAACGGACTGCAGTACGGAGACACATACGGGTTGGTGGACAACCTCACATACACATACAACGGCAACCAGCTCATTAAAATCTCTGACGGCGGTCTGATGGCTGACATCTGTACAGGCAGCGATGTCCAGCCCTACAAGTACAACGGCAGGAACTTGACCGCATGCACGGACTGGACACTTACGACTATGGGACAAGGCAGTAACGAATCACTGACAGAAAAAATATTTAAGTAACTAAAGTTATGGGAAAAGTAGTTTATTTATTATCATTGACATTGTTGTGCTCAATCAGCGTGTATTGTCAAAACGATAAGATTATATATGACGAATATGGAACAATTTATACTCTAATAAATGATTCTGCCATTATATATCATACAAAGAAAGGGAAAAAGTATGAAGTGAGATTAAACCAGGTTTATTTTATGGATGGTATGGATAATTTGAAAGAATATTTAAGAAAAGAGTACCATCAGACGGACGATAGTGATGATTACTATAGAGTTTTTTTCTTTATGTTATTCGACAACAAGTTAAGGTTAAAAGAAATAAGAGGTGTTATATTGCCATTAAATCAATATACAGAATCAAGGAAGAAGCGTGTAAAGCAGTATATGGTGGGACTAAAAAAGACAAAATCCAAGTGGAAGAAGAAAACAAACCAGAAATGGTATGTATATTGTTTTAGTTTTGCTACAGATTAAGGTGCTGACGACAAATTCAAAGAAATAATAGAATCTAAATTAATAATATAATATGAACAAAAAGATATATTTTCTATTGCGCATAAGTATGCTGATGTATATCGCTTCATGTTTTATGCCATGTCTCTTAACTACATCAGAAAAGATATATGGTTTCATGTGTTTGCTTGCAGGTGGAATATCTATCATTTCTGATATATGGCTGTTTCTTATATGGTGTTCTAATATACTATATTTCTATATTGTCATAAGCCTTTGTAAGAATAAAAATATACAAATAATATTACCGGTATTATTGTTAATTGCAGCAGTTAGCATGTTATTTCATAACTATTTGGAATATGATATTCAGGTTTCAATTGTTAAATATTTAGCTGGATATTATATGTGGGGCGTTAGTTATTTAATAGTTTTGCTCTCTTGTATATTTAAGAGGAAAAAGCAATGATGAAAGAAATTTTTAATGTTTTTCGATATATTACGTTGGGAGGGCTCATATCGCTTGTTAATCTAACTATGTATGGAGTTACGAATTATCAGTTTAAGATTGATACAATCCGCATTTCATTTGCTCAAGTGGATGGGTATGCGACATACCGTTCTGTGGTATCTTATGCATATCGTCATAATGCATACCAATTACAGACTATTTATTCACCATTTCCATATCGTATAAAGAATCTGCCCGGCATCATAAACAAAAAATATGTGACAAGATTGTTAAATGATTGCTCGCAGCACTCTTCTGAAGACCAATGTGATTATATTTATATTACAAAAGACGATTATTCTAATTACTTAAAAATTCTAAATAACAATGACAGCCTTATATCCAATTTCCCACAATTAGAATTTTGCCCAGATTTCAGGAAAGAACGATATGAATTGACAGAGGATGATTTTTTATCATTAAGCTGTACCGATATTATTAATATTATCGAATCACCTCATCAATTGTTTTTTGCCAATAATACATGGTCAATAAAATTGGAATTGCTGGACACCAAAGGAAAGAAAATCGTAATAGAGCCTCAATGGTATTTTAAGGGTACAACGTGGAAAGTGAAATTTAGCCAAAAAGAAGTATATGTAGGTTATGAATACATTTTGTCTTTTTTGAGAGGTATCCATTTTGACCAATATGCCTTTTTCTGGGAAAAGTATAATCTATTATTTCAAATAGTTGAGAGTATAATCAGAAAAAATAAGTATTTGAATGCATATGAATAAAACAACAAAAAAAATTCTTGACTGGGTAGTGGTCATACTAATTTATATTGTGGTATTATTTCTCCTATTTATATTACTGTTAATCGTAGTATATTCCTTATATGGAGGTAGTCATGGAGGTGAGTCGGTGAAGAATGATATATCATGTAGGGAAAGAACCGTAAAAGAAATTATAGATGGGGGAAGCTACAGGTATTGGCAGAAAGGATGGACAGAAAGGTACGATGAGGTAAATTATTTCGACGATGAAGGCAATTGGACAATTTTTGAAGGATATAGAAATGAACCTTTTACTCAATACGTTGAGTTTGAAGAATATGACGGTGGTGATGACCTGTTAGATAAAGAATGGGGGGTTGTTAACGATTCTACGATAATATACGATGGATATAAGCGCAAAGTATCAAAAGTAAATGATACAATTTTGGTACTTCATTTTATAGATAAATGGGACAGTGTTTATAAGAATGCTGATACCCTCCATGCTGTGCCGGTAGAAAAAATACCCAAGAAATTCAGAAAAAAAAATGATTTCAATTATGTTAAGCGAAATATCATTATAGGATAGTGCCGTCCTATTTTGACGATGAGTATATGAATTGTTTTACACAAAAGATTGAATAAAATGAAAAATCTGTTATTAATATTCATTGTCTTTGCATTCTTGGGATGCAATTATAATGCAAAAGACAAGAATAAGACTAATGTCTTTCCTGTGATTTCGACATTATCAAGTGTTTCCTGTGAATGGTATGAAAATCCAAAATTAAACGAAAAGGCAGGAATAAAGAAGATGGGGACTATTCATCTCAGTTTTAAACTATCAAATCCTAATGATTTTCCTGTTTATATTCCAATACATAATTATAAAGATTCAATGTATAAATCTCATATAGAGACATATCTTAAAGGTAAAAGGTTAACTACGGAGAATAAAGTACTGAGAGTCCTTTATCACGAGGGAATACAATTTGTAGATATAAAAATAAAAGATTAAAAATGAGGTAGAACACGGTTTGAAAATCCTTCTCATTCTTGTTTGACAGCCAGTTGGAGATACCTGCAAGATATGATTGCATCTTTTGAAGGGCACAGTCCATGTTTCCGTCATACAGCTGTTCAAGGAAATAAAAGACAAAGCTGTTGTTGTTGAGCTGGATGGGTGACAGATAGTTGGGGGCAAGCGACCTAATCATGCCAACCCGAACTTCCTTGTTGGGATAGTCAAGCTGGTAGCTCTGCATTATCGGGTTGAACTTCTTAATGGTGAGATAGCCGCTTTGATAGAGTAGGGGCAGGGGAGAGGTCATCTGCTCGGGCGAAACATCGAAGTCGTCCACCATGCTGCTCTTCTTCTCAATATCCATAATTCCCACATGATATTTCTGAAGGGTCTTTATAAGGTAGCTGGGAGTGCCTGAGCTAAACCAATGGGCGGAAATGTCGTTATGTCTCAAAGCCTTCACTAAGCTGAAGGGGTTGGAAATATCCTCTGAATTTTTGCTGAAGTGATAGCCGTCGTAGAAATTCTTCAGTTCCTGCACTGTTTCATCAAATGTTTTGTTGTCCAGGTTGTTTATTTCGCTGAAGATGCTCAGCTGCGAGAACTTGGTGATGCCCGTGATGAAAACGAATTGCAGGCATGGGTCGAGATATACCTACCGGATATTTTCTGATGGCTCCCATATTCCCGTTTTTTTATATTCGCTGCGAAGTTACAAAGAAAAATCATATATGCAAGAATTTGCTTGAAAAAATCACACATTTGATAATTAAGAAATAAGGATAACTAACTCATCTTAAGCATACGCTCAATGGGTTTTACAGCCTCTCTGGCTATCTCAGGGTCAACCTCTATTGACGGCCATTCATATTTCAAGGAGTTATATATTTTAAGAAGTGTGTTCATTTTCATATAGTCACACTCGTTGCACGAACAGCCGGCTCCTCCCTCGCTTATCTCTGGCGGTACAGGAATAAACTCGGTATCGGGACATTCACGCTGCATCTCGTGCAATATGCCAGCCTCTGTGGCAACAATATATTTCTTTGTGGGGTGAGCAATGGCGTATTTCAAAAGCACAGCCGTTGAGCCAACGACATCGGCGGCAGCCAATACAGGAGCCTTACACTCGGGATGTGCCAGCACAACAGCATCGGGATGCTGCTCCTTGAGCTTTGCTATCTCAGCCACCGAGAAACGCTCATGAACATGGCAACCGCCATTCCAAAGAAGCATGTTCCTGCCTGTCACATTATTTATATATGAGCCAAGATTATAATCGGGACCGAAGATAATCTTCTCATCCTCTGGCAACTGATCTATAATCTTCTTTGCGTTGCCGCTTGTCACCACAACATCGGTGAGAGCCTTCACTGCAGCTGTGGTGTTGACATAACTAACCACAGTATATCCCGGATGCTCTTCCTTATATTTTTTCAAATCCTCTGCCTTACAGCTGTCGGCAAGCGAACAGCCGGCATTAAGGTCGGGAGCTATCACAAGTTTCTCTGGCGACAGAATCTTGCAGGTCTCTGCCATGAAGTGAACACCGCACATCACAATTATCTTGGCATCGATATTCTCCGCCTTTCTGGCAAGTGCAAGCGAGTCGCCAATAAAGTCGGCAACCTCCTGCACCTCTTTCCTTGTGTAGTAATGCGCCAGTATCACTGCATTCTTTTCTTCGCACAATTTGCGTATCTCAGCTTTCAGGTCTGTACCTTCAGCCACAGGTTCCTCAATAAACCCTTTTTCTTTCCACTCTGTTTTCAACATAGCTTTATTATTTTATATTCTTTCTTTTTTATTTTTTATAAAAGATATGTTATAGATGATATCCCGTTGATAAGTTTATAACTTTTCTTATATTTATTTGGTTATTTCGTTATCAACGTATTATTATCAGTTACTAACAATGAATGTTAATTTTTTAATTCTGATATATAGGTATATAACATATTTATCCACAATTTTCTATTTCGGTGCAAAATTAATAAGTTTATATCTTTTTATAGCATAAAATCGTTTAAAAGTTAGTTAAAAGTGCAAAATAACTATGTTGATATCCCGTTCTCAATTATGTTTTAGTTAATTGTGTGGATAAGTTGATAAGTTTTAAAATAATAATTCAACTGTTTTCAACAATGTTATTAACAATTTGTGGAAAAGTGAAGAAGGTTTTTCTTATTTTATTTCAAAAAAGTTGTGAGAATGAATAACTTTTATTATTTTTGCACAAAAATAAAATAGAAATGGACGTAAAACGTATATTGAAATATTTAAGTGATATTGCCGCTAACAACAACCGTGAGTGGTATCAGGCAAATAAGAAGGAATATCTTGAAGTTCGCAAGGATTTTGAGGCAGATGTTGAAGAAATGCTGCACAGGATTTGTGTGTTCGACCCTTCACTGTCGCATTTGCAGGTGAAGGACTGTACATACAGATTTAACCGCGATACGAGATTTTCGCCTGACAAGTCGCCATATAAGCGCCATTTCGGAGCCTATATGGCAGCTCATGGAAAGAAGTCGCTGCATGGAGGATATTATATGCATCTTGAACCGGGTGAGTGTATGCTTGCAGTAGGCACATATTGGTTGCCTACAAACATATTGACATCATGCCGCAATGAGATAATGACTAATATTGATGAGTGGCTTGATTGTGTGGAAAACAAGGATTTTGTTGATTTGTTCGGTGATATATATCATTCAGAACAACAAATTTCGGAAGCCGGATGGCCAAAAGGCTATAAGGGTTTTGGTATTGAGCGGTTGAAGACCTGTCCGTCTGGATTTCCAAAGGATTATGAGCATATAGAATATCTCAGAATGAAAGACTATTGTGCCTGGACGAAGGTTGACGACAGTTTTTTTGATCATGATGACTGGATGGACGATGCTGAGAGAATTTTTAAAGTTGGAAAACCCATGAATGATTTTATCAACAGTGTTGTGGATGACTATGAATAGTTATATATATTAATGTGTAATTAAAATATAATAGACGATGAGAAAGATATTTTGTTTGGCTTTTATGTTGCTGTCGGTTATAAGCAGTATTACGGCATGTAATGGAGATAATATAGCAGGTGACGATGATGAAAAGTATGCTACAGAATTATTGAAAAAAGGTGATATTGCTCCCGATTTTACAGTTGGTGGCAAAGTTGGAAAGCTCAGTAATCTGAAAGGCAAGTATGTAGTGATAGATTTTTGGGCTTCATGGTGTCCCGATTGTCGTAAGGAAATTCCTAAAATGAAGGAGTTATATGAAAATTATTCTTCTGATAGGGTGGTGTTTGTGGGAGTATCATTTGACAAGACCGCCGAGGCTCTTGAAAAATATTTGAGTGAAAATGAAGTTAAGTGGGTTCAGACTTGTGAATATAAGCCTTGGAAAGAAACAAAAATATCAAAGGATTATCATATTAAATGGATTCCAACGATGTATGTTATCAATCCTGATGGAAAGGTGGAGCTTGCCACGGTGATGATTGAGAAATTGGAGAAAATATTGAAAAAAATCTCTGAGGAATGAGTTATACTATAAATGTGAAAGGCAGGCTGATGGATTTGGAGAGTCCGGTGGTGATGGGAATACTCAACGTCACCCCTGACTCGTTTTACAGCGGCAGCCGTAAGCAAACAGAACAAGAGATAGCTGACAGAGTAAACGCTATAATAGGTGAGGGTGGGGTGATAGTGGATGTTGGAGCCTTCTCTACGCGTCCGGGAGCAAAACATATAACCGAACAGGAAGAGATGGAACGTCTGCGCTACGGTCTTCAGATTGTTTACCGCGAACAGCCCGATGCTGTGGTGAGTGTTGACACTTTCCGTCCCGAAGTGGCAAGAATGGCTGTTGAGGAATTTGGTGCCGACATTATAAATGATGTAAGCGGAGGCAATATCAACGGTGCCTTTGGCGGTGCTGACAGCGCTGTGACTGGTGATGAAGAGTATCCTGAAATGTTCAGGATGGCAGCACGGCTTGGTACACCTTATATATTAATGTCTACCAACAGCAATATTCATGATATGCTGATATGGTTTGCAGAAAAGGTGCAGCAGTTGCGTGACTTGGGACAAAAGGATATAATACTCGACCCAGGATTTGGATTTGGCAAGACACTTGAACAGAACTACGACATAATGCGTGAGCTTGACAAGCTTAGTGTGTTGGAGTTGCCTGTACTATCGGGAGTATCCCGCAAGACAATGATTTACAAACTTATTGGCGGTACACCTGAGACATCACTCAATGGCACAACTGTACTCAACACTATATCGCTTATGGCAGGGGCAAAAATACTGCGTGTCCACGATGTGAGGGAAGCGGTGGAAGCTGTAAAAATTATGAATTATGAATTACGAATTACGAATTGTCGGCTTTGCCGATGTTGAATTATTAATTTATTAATTGGTAGGCTGATGGATAAATTCAGTTGATATTGGATTTTAATTGTGAAGTGTCCCGGCAGATGAATATCCAACCAATTCTTAATTAAAAAATTCTAAATCACAGCGAAGCGAAAACAATTCGTAATTCGTAACTTAACATTCAAAACTAAAAAAATATGATATACGATTTTGGAATAAAGGATGCCATTGACATTTTTCTTGTGGCACTGTTGCTGTACTACATTTACAGGCTCATGAGAGAATCGCGTTCGGTAAATGTGTTTGTTGGAATCATGATTTTTGTGGTTCTGTGGGTTATTGTGTCTCATATTCTCGAAATGAAGTTGTTGGGTTCAATCATGGACAAGCTGGTGAGTGTCGGAGTGATTGGTCTTATAATACTTTTTCAGCAGGACATACGCAAATTTCTTGAGAATCTCGGTGCTCACAGGCGGTTTATGTTTATTACTCAACTGTTTTTAAGAGAAAAGAGCGATAAGAATGTACTGCGCAACAAGGAGACCATAATGCCGGTGGTGCTGGCGTGTCTTGCTATGAGCAAGCGCAAGGAGGGTGCGCTGATAGTGATTGAGCGCTTTGACTCACTGCAGGAAGTGATGAAGACGGGTGAGCGCATCGATGCCATCATAAGCCAGCAGCTCATAGAAAACATATTCTTCAAGAACTCGCCTCTTCACGACGGAGCCATGATAATATCCAAGCGGCGTATACATTCGGCAGGATGTATATTGCCCGTGAGCCA
Source organism: Prevotella sp. (assembly GCA_030539375.1). Lineage (GTDB taxonomy): Bacteria > Bacteroidota > Bacteroidia > Bacteroidales > Bacteroidaceae > Prevotella. The sequence continues at coordinate 17,250 of JAUNSB010000043.1, read as the reverse complement.
CGACCTCGACATACCAAAGGAACTTGGACTTCGGCACCGCGCAGCTCTCGGTATGTCGCAGGAGTATGATTCGGTGGTGATTGTAGTAAGTGAGGAAACGGGAGGAATCACCATGGCAATAAAGGGTGAGCTGAAGCTGCGCATATCTGCCGAAAAACTGGAAAGTGTGCTTACAGAGGAGCTTTTCAGGAAGGAAAAGGCGAAAAAATAGGCATTTATAATTTTTTACACAATAAATTTCACATTATTTCAAATAAAATGTGTAATTTTGCACAATTGCTTTGCTATTAACATAATGATAAAACAAAATATAACAACAAACAATTAAAAACAAATAGTTACTATGACATTAGTTGAATCAATTATTGCGCGTGCCAAAAGCAACAAGCAGCGCATCGTGCTCCCCGAGGCAGAAGAGGAGCGCACACTGAAAGCAGCCGACATGGTGCTGCGTGATGACATTGCTGATCTTATCCTTATCGGCAATCCTGCAAAAGTGGAGGCTATGTGTAAGGAGTACGGACTGGAGCATATAGGAAAGGCTACTCTCATTGACCCGGAGAACAATCCGAAGGCTGAGGAGTATGCCGAGAAACTTGCTGAGCTTAGAAAGAAAAAAGGCATGACCATTGAGCAGGCACGTGAGCTTGTGAAGAATCCTCTTTATCTTGGATGTATGATTATCAAGACTGAGGGTGCCGATGGTCAGATTAGCGGTGCTCTGTCTACTACTGGCGATACCCTTCGTCCTGCACTTCAGATTATAAAGTGTGCTCCCGGCATTTCTTGTGTGAGCGGTGCGATGCTTCTCATTACCGATAAGCCAGAGTATGGCGAGAATGGTGTACTTGTAGTAGGCGACGTTGCCGTTACTCCAATGCCGGATGCAGAGCAGTTGGCACAGATAGCTGTTTGTACAGCACAGACAGCCAAGAGTGTGGCAGGTTTTGCTGGGCCCCGTGTGGCTATGCTGAGCTTCTCTACCAAGGGCAGCGCAAAGCATGAGGTTGTCGACAAGGTTGTTGAGGCTACCCGTTTGGCAAAGGAACTGAATCCTGAGCTGAAGGTTGACGGTGAGCTTCAGGCTGATGCCGCTCTTGTTCCTGCCGTAGGTAATAAGAAGGCTCCCGGCAGCGACATCGCAGGTAAGGCAAACACCCTCGTATTCCCATGTCTTGAGGTGGGTAACATAGCATATAAGCTGGTTCAGCGCCTTGGCGGTGCAGAGGCTCTTGGTCCTATCCTCCAGGGTATCGCCCGTCCTGTTAACGACCTGAGCCGCGGCTGCTCTGTCGACGATATTTATAAGATGGTGGCTATTACAGCCTGCCAGGCTATGGATGCGAAGAAGTAAGGTAAATTACGAATGTTGAATTATGAATTACGAATTGTCGGCTTTGCCGATGTAGAATTATTTAATTAAGAATTGTGAGTGATTTTGGCGATATAATGAAAGATAAATGCATGAATTTTGCAATTCGTATTGTGAATTTATGTCGCTTTCTTAATGAAGAGAAGCATGAATATAGAATCGCCGATCAACTGTTTAGGAGTGGGACAAGTATAGGAGCGAATTTAGCAGAAGCACAATGTGCTGTGAGTAAGAATGATTTCATAGCAAAGATTTATATATCATTGAAAGAATGTAATGAATCGCTTTTTTGGCTTGAATTGCTTAGAAATACAAATTATATAAATGAACAGCAATATACGTCGATACATTCTGATTGCGTAGAATTAAAGCGTCTACTTACTTCAATCACTAAGTCATCGCGCAACAATTTATAATTAAATAATTCTACATCGGCAAAGCCGACAATTCGTAATTCGTAATTCGTAACTCAAAATTAAAAAAATGAAAATATTAGTATTAAACTGTGGTTCTTCATCCATCAAGTACGCACTGTACAATATGGATGACAAGAGTGTGATGACATCAGGCGGTGCCGAGCGTGTAGGTCTCGACGGTGCCTTTGTGAAGGTAAAGCTTGCCAATGGCGAGAAGAAGCAGATAATGCACGACATTCCCGAGCATACCGAGGGTGTGAAGTTTATTTTCTCACTTCTCACTGACCCGGAGATTGGCGTTATCAAGGATTTGAAGGAGATTGACGCTGTTGGTCACCGTATGGTACATGGTGGCGAGAAGTTCAACAAGAGTGTTGTTCTCACCGATGAGGTGCTGAAGGCATTTGAGGAGTGCTCTGACCTTGCTCCGCTTCATAACCCTGCAAACCTCAAAGGTGTGAATGCCGTAAAGGAGCTTATGCCTGGCTTGCCTCAGGTGGGTGTGTTCGACACAGCTTTCCACCAGACTATGCCTGAGCATGCTTATATGTATGCCATCCCATATGAGCTGTATGAGAAGTATGGCATCCGCCGTTATGGTTTCCACGGTACAAGCCACCGCTATGTTTCAAAGCGCGCCTGCGAGTTCCTTGGTGTTAACTATGAGGACCAGCACATCATCACCTGTCACATTGGCAATGGTGGTTCTGTGGCTGCTGTTAAGCACGGCAAGTGTATCGACACTTCAATGGGGCTCACTCCGCTTGAGGGTGTGATGATGGGTACCCGTTCGGGCGATATCGACGGCGGTGCTGTGGCATTCATACAGAAGAAGCTTGGCCTTGATGCCGACGGTATCTCAAATCTGCTCAACAAGAAGAGCGGTGTGCAGGGTATAACAGGCATTTCAAGCGATATGCGCGAGATTGACGCCGCTGCTGAGAATGGTGACAAGAAAGCTATCCTTGCTCTCGACATGTACAACTACCGCATCAAGAAGTATGTTGGCGCATACGCTGCCGCAATGGGTGGTGCAGATATCATCGTGTTCACAGCCGGTGTTGGTGAGAATCAGGCTTCAATGCGTTCTGAGGTATGTAAGGGTATGGAATGGATGGGCATCAAGCTCGACGAAGAAAAGAATGCCAAGGTTCGCGGCGTTGAGGCTGTGATCTCTACCGAGGACTCTCCAGTGACTGTAGTGGTTATTCCTACCGATGAGGAACTTGTAATCGCTTCCGATACAATGGCACTTCTGTAATAATATAAGTTTTCAAGCATACTGTCATTATAACTATTATTAGGAATAATGACAGTATGTTTTTTTCACTTTTTATTATTACATTAGCATAATGTCACGGAAAATAATAAAAATAAAATATAAGAATGAAGAAAATACAGATAATTAACGGCCCGAACCTCAACATGCTCGGAATACGCGAGCCAGGCATCTACGGCAGCAGTTCGTTTGAAACTTATCTGCCGCAGCTCAGGGAGAGATATCCCGAAGTGCAGATAGACTACTATCAGAGCAACGTGGAGGGTGAATTGATAAATAAGATGCAGGAAGTGGGATTCAGCTACGACGGCATTGTACTGAACGCCGGGGCATATACCCATACAAGCGTGGCGCTGCAGGACTGCATACGGTCACTGAAATGCCCCACGATAGAAGTCCATATAAGTAATGTACACAAGCGCGAGGAGTTCCGCCACCATTCGTTTATATCCTGCGCCTGCCTCGGAGTGATTTGCGGTTTTGGGCTCGACAGCTACCGCCTTGCCATTGAAGGACTGTTATCCGCAAACAACAACTAAGCAATGCAGTCATTGACTTTAGAAGACTATATCCTGCGTCACATAGAGCCGGAGCCCGACTATCTATACAGGCTTTACCGTGCCACCAACATCCATCTGCTGCGTGGCCGTATGGCAAGCGGACATCTGCAGGGGCGCCTGCTCAAGATGCTTGTGCAGATGATTCGCCCCAAGAACATTCTTGAGGTGGGCACGTTCAGCGGCTACAGTGCCATCTGCATGGCAGAGGGGCTGGACGATGGCGGAAAGGTATATACCTTTGAGATAAACGATGAGCAGGAGGACTTTACGCGCCCATGGATAGAGGGTTCCGACGTTGCCGACAAGATAGAGTTTATCATCGGCGACGCCAACATAGAGGCTCCAAAGTTGGGCATTGAGTTCGACATGGCTTTTATCGACGGCGACAAGCGCACCTATACTTCAACCTATGAGATGGTGCTTGGCACTCTGCGCAAGGGCGGATTCATCCTTGCCGACAACACTTTGTGGGATGGGCATGTGGTGGAGCGGCAGTATCTGGAGCACGACCGCCAGACACAGGGCATTGAGTCGTTCAATGAGTTTATTTTTAAGGACAGCCGTGTGGAGCAGGTGATATTGCCGTTGCGCGACGGGCTGACGCTAATAAGAAAAAAGTGAGATGCAGAAAAGCGATACTAATGTTGTGCGCGACTATGTGCGTTATCTTAAACTGGAGCGCGGATATTCGTCTAACACCATCGATGGCTATCAGCACGACCTGCGCAAGCTCCTCGACTTTATGCAGGCTGAGGGCAAGACCGTGTATGACATCCAGCTTGAAGACCTTGAGGCTTTTTCGGCAGGACTGCACGATATCGGTGTCACTCCAACATCCCAATGCCGGATACTGAGCGGAGTGCGTTCATTTTGCCGTTTCCTTAGGGTCGACGGTTATCGCGATGATGACCCCTCGGAACTGCTGGAGTCGCCACAGTTGGGCAAGCATCTGCCGTCAGTGCTCAGTACTGCCGAGGTGGATGCGCTGGAGGACAGCATTGATCTCAGCAAATGGGAGGGCCATCGCAACAGGGCTATCATAGAGGTGCTTTTCTCATGTGGACTACGCGTCAGCGAGCTTGTAACTTTCAAGCTTTCAAATCTTTATATAGAGGAGCGCTTTATCCGCGTAACTGGTAAGGGCTCAAAGGAGCGGCTTGTGCCGATTTCGGGCAGGGCGATAAAGGAGCTTAACCTCTGGTTTGTCGACCGCAACAGTATGAAGATAAAGCCTGGCGAGGAGGACTTCGTGTTCCTCAACCGTCGTGGCGCGCACCTCACCCGCACCATGATTCTCATCATGATAAAGCGCCAGGCGGAGGCAGCAGGAATAAAGAAGACAATCTCCCCCCACACCCTGCGCCACTCCTTTGCCACGGCACTGCTTGAGGGCGGCGCCAACCTCAGGGTGATACAGGAAATGCTGGGGCACGAGAGCATTGCCACCACAGAAATTTATACTCATGTAGATACAACAAAACTACGTGAAGAAATTCTTCTGCATCATCCAAGAAACAAGACGTGAAAAATCTTTCTTTAATCCGTAATGACTATGACTTCATTCTACGAAGCACAATTAAAACAAATGCTTTATCCTGTAATACTTTTGGAAATATCTCGATAAGCCGTTCCTGCTTTTCAACATTTTTGTTGGTGAATTGAAAACTGCGGAAACTTGCTGTTTTGCCAAAACGAAAATTGCGGAAACTGGTATCAGATTGTCATAAAACTCTCGTAATAATCTTATTTTCAATGCTTTCGTTTAAAAAATATATGAAAATTATCTTGTATTATTTGTTTTATACGTTTTTTTTGTAATTTTGCCACAGAAAATGGTAAAATCACGAAATTATGGCGGATAAAATATTCAAAAGAAAGATATATGATGAAATGCTTGCATGGAAGCATGAATTACACGTGGCTTTCTCCGAACAATCACGTGTATGAGATTGATTTCATTCTTTCAAGAGGCTTCAAGCTATGACCCGTCGAGGTGAAATCGGCCGGTTACAGCACGCACAAGTCCTTAGACGAGTTCTGCAAGAAATTTTCTAATCGCATAAGTAACCGCTACCTTGTGTATACAAAAGATCTGCGTAAGGATGGACATACAACGATGATTCCAATATATATGGTGGGACTGTTATAGTCAGGTATATCTGTAAAAGTTCAAGAGTATGTAAATCAAAACATTATATGCTGACAAAATTCAACTTTTACAGATGAGGGTGTGCCTATTTTGACACACCCTCACTGGTTCATTATAATTTTTTATAAAACTTGTATCGTGTCAGACAGCCTTCAAGGCAAACGCTTCATCAAATGGAATGTTGTCATGTTTTATATGATGTTTGAGCCATGCCGCTTCTTCATGGCTAATTCTTGATAGCTCTCGTGAGGATAGGTTATGAAAATGCTCACACACCCTTTCCAGAACCTTCACTTCGGCATCTGTGAACAAGGTCATGTCGGCTGTGCTTGATGAGGTCAGCATACTGCCGACAAAGTCCCCAATGCTGCGAAGTTCTTGACGTATCTCCGGGAACTCGCTATACACCACATCCCACCGCACTGGCACCGGACCGTGCTCAATGGCTTTATATGACAGTCCCGAGATTGCCATACCGTTCTCTCTATAGGCAAGAAAATCTGCATAAAACAGCAACTTGTTCATCTTGGTGCACCATACATCATGGCAATGCTCCAGCAGATAAAGCATGATGTTCTTCAAACGGACGAGCGACAGCGGAGCGTAGCCATTGGCGGCACCGCGTTCGGCACAATAGGCACGTCTCGTTTCATATTGGACTATCTTGTAATGTTCTCCGTTTGCAATCTCACTCTTGATCTTGTCGGCAATCTTCTGATACTCTGAATCTGACAGTTCGTTGCGTGAGCTTTCAAGGATGTCCAGCATAACCTTTGGATTGCTGATGGAGCGAATCATCCTTCCGTTGGACACACTCGGCACCTCTCCCTGTTCGTACAGTCGGTACTGGTTGATGCCTATGCCCAGAATGAGTGACATCTTCTGTGCACTGATGCCATAGCGTTTGCGGAGGGCGATTATCTCATCCATATAAGGTATGCCATACTTCTCCCGGTACTGATTGGTTACCTGCACGAATCCTGCCGTGTCACTCTCGTCATCCGTAAATTGTTCACTAGTGTCCTCACACAGCCATGCCGTATGGATGTACTGGTATTCCTCTCCGCGAAACTTCCATGTACGTGTCTCGTGGATGCGTTTCATTTCTTTGCCTGTAAACGGACTCTTCATATCTATTCCTCCATGAGTTTAAATGAATAGCTCAACGGGTGCTCGGCAATATGGAACGATATGCAGATTGTCTGGCTGCCTGCACATCCCATCATAATCTTGATGTATATCTCACGTCCTTTCACGTCCTTTCCGAATACCCACATCTCTCCCAGTCGGTTTAGCTCGTCAATGACAGGACCTTGAACGTAGTCTTCCACAGTAAGGCTTTCAATCACCACCTTTCTATACATGGGTACGATTTCCAGCTCTTCAAGTGTTTGTCGGTTCTTGCTCCGGTCATCTCTGTAGATGATGCCAAAGACTTTCATCTTGGCATGGAACTGGTCGAGAAAACGCTGTACTTCGTTTTTACTAATCATTGTTTTTTTCATTTTGCTGCAAAGTTAATATTATTAACCGAATACCGCAAGAAATCCAACTTTAAAGTTGTTAATTGATATTGTTTTTAACAGTGCTTATCTGATTTATTGACAAAAACGCCTTTCAGATGTCTTTCCACGGCAAAATCTGCATAGCGTGAAAAACACCATATTGATTGTCAAAATGCTATCGTAGGTGATTTCCTGAAAGAACTTTTTGACCGAGAAAGGAATAGCTTATTATGATTCATTAAACCAATAGCATTATTGAGACATTCTCTTATCCTGCAATACTTTTGGAAACACCTCAAACGTTAATGTTATTTAAACTCTGAATTAAAAACATAAATAATTCAGTCCTTTTCATTACCTTTGTGGTGTCTTTTTCATGCTGAAAGCCCATAGGGCATAGGCGGGCAAGACACATATTACATAAAAGGCGTAACTGTACGCTTTGGTTTTGACGCCATAAGAACTTCGCAACTTCAAACTGTTAGTCAAGAACAAAGCAACGGGAACGTCTCATGTGATGTATTATATACACCTCTCATTGACATTGGCTATTATCGCCAATATCTTTGGGCGATGTACTATATATATACATCGGCGTGGGGCTTTCAGCGTTGCTCGTTTCGACTAACAGGGCAATGCGAAGGCCTTTATGGCGTGGAACGAGTGACAGGACTGGCTTCACGCTCTTTTTATGCCCCAGACATACCGAGTCTTCGGATGCCATAACCTAAAAAACAAGTACACAATGCCAGATGTGGAAACCTGCCGAGGCGCAAAGCCTCAACGCTCTGGCTTTACCGCCACTGCCCTCCCCGAAGCCGACGGCTCACAAACAGGGGTGTCGGTAGAGAATGCCCATACGGAAACAAAGCAATGGTATGTTCTGCGTATATCATACGGACGGGCACAGAAGGCAAACAACATTCTGACAGGAAAAGGAATTGAGACATACCTCCCTCTGCATACTATATATAATAAGGTGGAGGGTAAGCGCATAAAAACACGCATTCCCATGCTCCCCAATTTCCTTTTCGTACACGCCACACTGTCCTCAATACAGTCATTGCTGAAGTTATCCCCCGACTTTAACATCGTCAGTTTCTACTACGACCATTTCACTACGCTACCCAACGGAATGAATCCGCCTCTGACCGTCCCCGACAATGCCATGCAGAATTTCATCCGCCTTACATCAATCGACAATGAGCATATTCTCTTGATTGATAATGTCAACGGCACATACAAAACGGGCGATAAGGTAAGTATCATTGCAGGACCATTTAAGGGCATCGAGGGAAGAGTGACAAAGATAACGGGACAGAAGCGCGTCATCGTTGAACTGCCGGGAATATGCAGCGTAGCTACAGCATATATTCCCAAAGCGTTTATACGGAAGATAAGTTAGGGGAGTTAAATGGAGTTAAGAGACAAAATTTTTTATCTGACGGAACAATCCAAGATAATCAAATTATGAACAGAATATTGAAACAGTTCAAATTTTGTTATATATACAATGTGCAACGGTTCATACAGCGGCGCATGACGGTTCGTACAGCGGCAGGCAGCAGTTCTGCGTCATAGCATCGCGGTTAACAAGACAAAGTTAGGTTAGAATATAAATATCACAACAATATGAGTTTAAAAAATAACACTCTCCTTCAGGGAGGGAAATACAAGATTATCCGCTTTATCAATAGCGGGGGATTTGGCTGCACCTACGAGGCAGAGCACACACTGTTTAATACTCATGTTGCCATAAAGGAGTTTTTCAAGGAGGACTTATGCAACAGAGACGAGAGAACAAACAAAGTGTCTGTCGGTGTACGGTCAAAAGCAGAGACTGTTGCAAAGCTAAAGAAGAAATTTCTTGAAGAAGCAACATCTGTATTTCAAATGAAACACCCGGGCATAGTACGGGTGATTGACATCTTTGAGGAGAACGGTACGGCATATTATGTCATGGACTTCATAGACGGCTGTTCACTCAGCGACTTGGTGAAACGTCGTGGAAAGCTGCCTGAGAAAGAGGCTCTCCATTATATCCTTCAAGTGGTTGACGCTCTGCAATATGTGCATTCCCGCAATCGTCTGCACCTTGACATCAAACCCGGCAACATCATGGTTGACAAACACGGCAGGGCAATATTGATTGACTTCGGAGCTTCGAAACATTATAATGAGAACAGCGGCAAACAGGATTCAACGCTGTTAGGCATAAACACGCCGGGATATACCCCAGTGGAACAAGCGGCAAGGAACTTCTCAAAGTTCAATCCCGCAACCGACATTTATGCCTTGGGAGCCACATTGTATACACTCCTTACAGGCATTCCCCCTACAGCCTCAATACTCAGAGCTGATGAAGACGATGAAAATGAGATATTCAACTATTTACCGTCATCGGTATCTACCTCAACAAAAAAAGCATTAGAGGCTGCAATGCAAATAAGAAGCATCAACAGACCTCAGAACCTTGGGGAGTTTAAGAAGATGCTTGGCGCGGATACAGTCTACAAGGAAAAAACAGTTTATGATGACTTCGAAGATACTGTAGAGGCTACAGTTGTAGATGTGGGAAAAACATCTGAAAGTAAAAAAAGAAAATCAAATTTTGGTAAACAGAAAAAAGTTATAAATTCAAATATAAAAAGAGATAATACCATAAAAAGCAATACACCTCTTATTAATTCAGGCTTCTTTTTCAGGTGTTATTTCGATTTAATACTACCGCTACTTTTATATTTAATATTAGGATATGTGTATCCTATAAAAGACGGTTCATTTAGAATGATGTCCGTATTTATAACCTCCTCATTATTAGTAGTGATAAGGGGGCATTATACAATTTGTGACAAAAACATTAACTCATGGATAAGAACATTTATGGCTTGTATGTTATCCTTTTGGATGTTATTTTTCTTATGCTCGATTTTTTATTTGATAATTGTTACTTTTATAGGGACAAATCAACTTTTTATTATGCCTATAGTATTCACTATGTGTATCTTAATAAAAGTGTTTAACACACCTAAAGGAAAGGAACTCATAACAGATATCAATGGAACATTCACGGCTATGTTGAGTTGTTTTGTGATCTCATATCTTTGTGCTGCATTAATCATATATGATGTATTTAATAATGACGGCTGGATTTTCTTAGAATGTAATTTATCTGCATTCATTATATATTTATTGTTAGGATTATACTCTTGGAAAAGATATAATAGACCTATAATTTAAAAACGATACTAAGATAAAACAAAGTTTAAATATATACAAATATGAAAAATTTCACAAAATCACTTTTCATCGGCGCAATCCTGTATATTACTTTACCATTAATAGGTTATGCGCAATCCAGAGAAAGAACAATTGAAGAAATGGAAACTATCGCAAAAAATTTTCTATTAGAAAATAAAGCTGCAAAGTTTTCTTCTCGTGTTAATGATGTATCTCATCAAAGCCATAAGCTAAGAATGATAAAAGCTTCTTCTTTACTTGGCACTACAGCAAACAGTCCTAAAACAGAACCGTTTTACATTTTCACTCCAGATAGTATGTCTCGTGGGTTTGTAATTATTTCAGGGATTGATTCAATGCCTGCCGTGTTAGGATATTCTTTATGTGAAACATTTGATTCCCTGAATATTCCTTGTGGAATGTATTTCCTTTTGACAGAATATGCCAAAAATATTTCAAAGGGTAATAACTATAAGGAGTTATCACTTTCTGCAATAAATACACAAGAGGTTTATCCTTTACTGGGTGATATAAAATACGATCAATATGCTCCATTTAATGAAAAATGTCCTATATACAATGGAAAGCATACTGTAACAGGATGTACAGCGACAGCAATGTCTCAGGTGATGGCATACTGGAGATATCCTGCGCAAATGCAAGGAGAAAATATCAACTATACAACAAAAACTTTGGGTCTTAATGTCACGTGGGACTGTGGCTCAACAAAATTTGATTGGGATAATATGTTGGGAACATATCTTCCAGGACAATATACGGAAAGTCAAGGTGATGCTGTAGCAACACTTCATGCTGCGTGCGGTGCATCTTTGGGTGTTGATTATGGTCCTACAGGTACAGGTTCTACTCGTCATAGTGCGTATGGTCTTTATGAATACATGGGATATGATAGAGATATGACCTTTGCGAAGGCCAACTATTTCACGGATGAAAGTTTCTGCTCATATATAATGGAGGAAGTTTCCAACGGGAGGCCAATTCAAGCTTGTGGTGCTCCTGAAACAGGGTCACCTCATGCCTTTGTAATTGATGGATTTCAAATAAAGGAAAATGTACCATATTTTCATGTAAACTGGGGATGGAGTGGCGACTGGGACGGTTATTTTCTTATAAATAAGATGGTTGTTGGAAATAATAAGAATTATGGCGATCATGATGTAATATTAATAACAGGAATAAAGCCTGAAGACAGTCAAGATGACGGTTGTGCTTTTGGAATGACAAATGTTTCTTTGAACAAAGAGACGGTCAAAGGCGGAGAAGAGCTAAGAATTGAAACTACACAACTTGCAAATAGTTCTGTATCTTCTTTTTCTGGTACACTATTGGCGTATGCGGTTGATGAATCTCAGAATGAATATCTTCTGGGAACATATTTTGAATATCCTGATGAATGGAAATCAAGAGCTGGATTTTCAACTTTTGAACGCCGCCTTAATGTGCCGTTTACCATTCCCACTGGAGACTATACTGTTATTTTGAAAAGTAAACGCTATAATTCTTCCGTTGAAAGAACAATGATGTGTCCGTCATTTCCACGACTTCATATAGAAAACATATCAGATGGTGTTGTAGAAGAACAACAGTATGAGAATAAAGTTCAATCTTGCTATTCCACCGACGGGCGCAAACTCAGTACACCTGTAAATGGTATCAATATAGTCCGCTATGTTGATGGAACAGTGCGTAAAGTTATGAAGAAATTTAATGGATCAGAACCTTAATTGTGGTTTATGTAATTATTATATTTAAAATTACCTGTGATGTAAATAACAAATATATAGAAATGGAAAGATAAAAACAATATGAGTCTACAAGAAAACACACTCCTTCAAAAGGGGAAATACAAGATTATCCGTACACTCGGGAATGGGGCATCAGGCATAACCTATCTTGCCAAAGGAAAGATGAAAGTGACAGGTCCGTTGGGCGAGATGGAGGTGACGGCAGATGTTGCCATAAAGGAGTTTTTTATGGCTGACTATAACACCCGCAAGCCCGACGGTTCATCCGTAGGAGGCATGGAGGCAACCATAGTGCATAATTATCGGCGTAAATTCCGGAAAGAAGCGGAAAATCTGTCGAGAATGAACCACCCCAATATCGTGAAAGTATTGGAGGTCTTTGATGAAAACAATACCACATACTATGTTATGGAATATCTCAGCGGCGGTTCATTAGACAGTTATATATTGCAGCAAGGACATCTTCAGGAAAAAGAGACTTTTGACATTCTGCACGAAATATGCTCGGCTCTGGAATACATGCACAGCCACAAGATGCTGCATCTGGACTTAAAGCCAAAGAACATCATGCGCACAAATGACGGTCATATAAAACTGATTGATTTTGGTTTATCGAAGCAATATGATGACAATGGAGAACCGGAATCAAGCACTACGCTTGGATTGGGGACTCCGGGATATGCCCCATTGGAACAGGAGAACTACAAACAAGACGGTTCGTTTCCCGCAACACTCGATATTTATGCTTTAGGAGCAACAGTGTTTAAGATGCTGATAGGAAAAACTCCGCCCAAGGCATCAGAGGTTCTGAACGAGGGGTTGCCCATTTCATTATTGCAGCAGTCTGGATTAAGCGATAAAGCCATTACGTTGATAAAGACAGCTATGGCTCCAATCAAGAGAAACCGTTATCAGACAGTAAATGCATTTCATCGGATGATAGACGGCAATCTTGTTGCTACTACAAATAAGAAAAATCGGATTACAGATGATACTGTATATGATGAACAGACGGATATTTGTCCTGAAATTCCCAATAGCACAATGTCAAAAGAAGCAGCTGATACAAATTGGGGCAACAAAATATTGGCATTTGCAAAAGAGAACTGGATTTTTATATTAATAAGCTTTATTATAGCAGGAGGTATATTTTACTATTCAAACAGAAAACCTGCATCGACACCCACTGCAGATATAACATCTGATTCCATTTCAAAAACAAAACCTACTCCACATAAAAGAGTAGAAACAACAGTTGAGCGTGTTCCTTCTGTTGAAGCAAACCCCAATAAACTAATTAAAAACATTCCAACGTCACAACCTGTTAAGGTTAAAACTGATGACGAAAAATACAGTATAGCCATAAATAATGGTGATTGGCAGACAGTAAGAGAATTAGCGGATAATGGCTATGTGAAAGCAAATATACCTTTAGCCAATCATTATCTTAAAAATCCTTCCACTCATCATCTTGCAGACAAATATGCCCAAAAGGCAAAACTTACACATCCCTCCGAAGCAAATGAGATTATAGGCATTCTTAGAGCTTCCGGATATTATGATTAAAAAAGTAAAACTCTAAAATAACAGGAACAATATGAAAAAGTATGTATTTTCAATCATTATGTCAATGATTAGTTTGACAGTGTTATCGCAAAACACAGTTTATTCTCCACAGAATAAATTTTATTCTGACAATTTGTATGCATCAGCTGTTGCAGGTGACGCCAGGGCACAATATACCTTAGGTGAATGTTACATGAAAGGAAGAGGGGTTGCCGTCAATGAAGAAATGGGGGTATATTGGTACGCAAAGGCGGCAAGTCAAAACTATCCTTTGGCACAATATTTCTTAGGTGAATGTTACATGAAAGGAAAAGGGGTTAATGTAAATGAAAATATGGCAATAAGTTTGTATAACAAAGCCTTGAATAATGGTTTATATGAAGCTTATATTGGATTGGCCAACTATTATAATAGAATAAAAGATTATGCAAATGCTGTAATTTGTCATAAAGGTTACCTAAAATATGATACATCCTCCCCACTTGCCGCAGCTGCTTTTCATAATCTTGGCGATTGCTATTATTATGGTAACGGCATTCAACAAGATTATGCTAAAGCATTTGATTGTTTTATAAAAGCATCTAATTTAAATGACTATAATGCAGTTTACCGTGTAGGTGAAATGTATTATAGTGGTAAATATGTTCAGCAAGACTACAAGAAGGCTTTTGAATATTTAGATAAAGCAGCAAGCCACAATGTTGCCAGAGCATTATATATGATTGGTATGGAATATTATAAAGGAGGATATTATACAAAAGACTGGAGGAAGGCTGCAAATTCTTTCACATCTGTATTAAAAGACAAATACATACCGGACGGTATTCGTGGTGATGTCTGCAACAAGCTATCTATTTGTTATCGCTATGGTCGTAATGGAATAGAGCAGAATGAAGAATTATCCAATTATTATAGCGTGGAAGCACAAAAATACGGGAATCCAGATGCAAGTAAAATACAAGAATGGCTTCGCACGAATTAACAATAATGCAATCATAGAACATCTGCATTTAGAATATATAACACCCAAACAAATATGCAATTACCTATAAACACTCTCCTTCAGGGAGGGAAATACAAAATTATCCGCTTTATCAATAGTGGCGGATTTGGCTGCACCTACGAGGCTGAGCACTTGATGCTTGAGAAGCGTGTGGCGATAAAAGAGTTTTTTGTGAAGGACTACTGCAACCGTGACGATGTGACACGGCACGTGACGGTGGGCACGCAGAGCAAGAAGGCTCTTGTGACGAAAATGAAAAAGAAGTTCGTGGATGAGGCTAAGGCATTGTGCCGAATGCAGCACCCCGGTATTGTTAAGGTGACGGACGTTTTTGAAGAGAACGGCACAGCCTATTTCGTGATGGACTACATAGATGGGCGCTCGCTGTCGGAGATTGTCAAGAAGAGTCCGCTTACCGAACAACGTGCCTTAGACTATATTCGTCAAGTGAGCAGCGCATTGCAGTATGTGCATTCCAACAACCGCCTGCATCTCGACATCAAGCCAGCCAATATCATGATTACAGCTCAGGGAAAGTCTGTGCTCATAGACTTTGGCGCATCAAAACAATATGACGAGGAGAATGGCGAGAATACATCTACGCTGATGGGAAAGACTCCCGGCTATGCTCCTCCCGAGCAGATGTACAACGATGTGTCGCGGTTTACGCCTGCCACCGACATCTATGCTCTCGGTGCCACTCTCTACAAGATGCTTACAGGCATCACTCCACCTGCCGCCAACTTACTCATCAGCGGTGATACACTGCAACCGCTGCCAAAGAACATCAGTGAGGGCGTCCGCAAAGCTATTGATGCTGCCATGAATATGAACAAGATGCAGCGTCCACAAAGCGTCGCCGACTTTATGGGGATAATGGATGGCGAGGAACAGGAAGAGACGGAACTTGTGGCTGATGTAGTGGAGCCAGAGAATCCCCCAGCAAAGAAATCAAAGTCAAAGACAAAATATATGCTGTTGTTCTTAGCATTGTTTATAGGTTGGCTGCTATGGCCTGAAGATACGCAGGAAGTTTCTCAGTCACAGGAAGTGGTGCGTCATGAGGTAAAGGGGCTTAACTACACAAACACCCTTGGTACCGCCTTTGTATACTCGGGGTTTGTTAACTCCGCCAACGTGCCCGACAGCACGGGAGTGGGAAAGTATAAGGATGGCACATACAAGGGTATGTATCGTGACGGAATACGCAACGGCAAGGGAACGTTCGACACAGCCGACGGCTCCAACCATTTCACTGGAACATTCAAGGATGATATGTATCACGAGGGACGCATGACTTTCAACGACAAGACGTATTATGAGGGAACATTCAAGAACAACGAGTTTGACACAGGCAAATGGTATAATGCTGATGGCACACTCGACAGTGAAATGAGAAATGGGGAGTATGTTACTAAGTAATGGAGATAAAAGAAGTTAAAGGGAGTTAAGGGACAAATGTTTAAGCCAAGAGAACTATGCTCAATACTATTGTCCCCTAAACTCCTTTTTACTACATTAGTTGAGCACAAGCGAAACTTAAATGAAATATAAATACGCATAGAACATGAAAAAGATTCTAATTACATTATTTTTAATGGCTGGATTCTCCTGCCTTTCGCTCAATGCTCAGAAGACATTGAGGAAGCCAGCAAAAAAGCCTCAGAAAACGCAGGCAACAACACCCAGCAAACCAGTGAAGCCACAGAAAGGACATTCACAATCTTCTGTATCACTTCAAGCCACTGGCACTATAAACGGGCACGGATATGTTGACCTTGGTCTTAGTGTGAAATGGGCAACTTGTGATATTGGGGCAGACTCACCATCTGATTATGGCTCTTACTTTGCATGGGGCGAGACGATGACTAAATCTGAGTATACACAAGATAATTCCGTTACTTATGGAAAGTCTTTTGGTGATATATCTGGTGACTCACGTTATGATGCCGCACGTGCCAATTGGGGAGGTTCCTGGCGACTTCCAACTAAAACAGAATGTGAAGAACTGATAAACAAATGTAGAACAAAATGGACCACATACAACAATCATAAAGGACTATTGGTTACTGGTCCAAATGGAAATTCTATTTTTCTTCCTGCTAAAGGTGTTTTTACAGGTTCTTCAACGAAACTTGTAAATGATTGTGGTTATTGTTGGAGCTCCACGCCCATAGAGAATGATAAAAAGTCTGTTTTCCCCCCGATATGCTATGCATATGAAATGCATTATACAAAATACGGCTATAAGCCGGAACCGGAATTTAAGATGAGCTGGGGAAACCGAGATGGTGGATCTTCTATTCGTCCTGTCTCAGAATAAAAGAGTTGACCAAATAAAAGGGCCAAATACTTTGCCTATATGTATCTTACGATACTTTACAATATATCCTA
>JAUNSB010000150.1:0-5471 GCA_030539375.1 Prevotella sp. | reverse complement strand
GAACTAGAAAAAAAATTCTCTAGACCTAGAGAAATAAAAATCTAGCGCTAGAAAAATAATTCTGTAGCGCCAGAGAATTTCTAAAACCTGAGGATTAGCTTTTTTCTGCCTACTCTTGCGATAAAACAGTTTTCTTCATTGTAGTTTTATCGTTTATGTATTTTGTAGATTAAGCTATTCTATTTCTTAAATTCGTTCAATATGTTTTCAAGTATGTATCTGTCGCTCATGATATTCAGTTCGTATCTGCTGTCGCTCAACTGCCTGCATGTCTCGGTCTTATAGAATAAATCCAACGCCCGTTCCGGCGAAATGTCAAGTTCCTCAGCCATCAGCATTATTATTCTCCCGATTTTTCTCCAAAGCACTTCTTTTCTCATAGTTAATATAATATTGTTATAATTCTATTGATTCCTTAAAAGTCAGGAAGTTATCAATCACCTCCTGATTGTTAACACAGATTTGATGGTTTGAAACTGCAAATTTCAACTGTCCCAAAGCCTGCTCTGCCGTAATTCTTCCAGTCATGTAGTCTTCAACGGTATCTATGACCCTGTCGTTAGCCACACCTCCCTCGATAATGTCATAATCCTCCCAAGGCTTCATTCCCTTGCGGCTCTCGGTTATAAAATCCAGCCATGTCCTGTCATATTCGTTCATGCATAAACGCCTATATCCGGCATCAATGGCTGCCTCGTAGTCAAATTCGTATTTGTTTACCACCGCAACAGGCGATTTCCTCACAAATTTTACCCGTTTTGCCCATTGTATTGCCTGATTTTCAATTTTAGTAAGATAAAAACCCTTGCCAAAATCGAGATAGTCTCTGCCCACATGCGCCAATGGGCATTCTATTGTCAATATTGCCCCATGAAATAATATCATACTCTGCCTTATTTTGGATTTTCCCAGTTTTTCAATGCCTCAACCACGTCTTCAGCCACATGCTGCAGACTTTGCGTATGCTCCACCTCATACAAATCAAAGAGAAGTCCCTGCACTATACCCACCCTGTTGAGCCGCTCGTACATTTCCGACGAAGTTATGCCCAAAAGGTCGGCAGCGGCTCCTATAGCCATCACTGCAAAATGTATTTTAGCATGCTTCGCATCCCTAATACTGTCTATAAAATATTCATTGTTTGGCATTGTATAACTTTTTTGCTGCAAATATAGCAATTATTTCCGAAATAACAAAGGAATCCGTCACAGAAATTTCAGATGCCCTGCCTGAGCCTCATTGCCACGGGCAGGAATAGGGCTATGGGGACAACGCTGAGCGCCAGCCCCCCTATCGTCCCCACGGCAAGCGAGAACCAGAACGGCTGCGCATCGGGACCGTCGACAAGAAACGGCAGCATGCCCAGCACGGTGGATAATATGGTGAGCATGACGGGGATGATTTTGTGGTTGAATGCCCTCACATAACCGTGAATGCCAGGCTTTTTCTGAATGCGGTACTGGCAGACGATGTATATGCCGGCATTGACCGTGAGACCTGCCAGCAGCACCATCGCCGCAAAGCCGCCCGTGCCGAAAGGCACTCCTGTGAGATAATAGGTGACGAACATGCCGATGAACGACACAGGAATAATCACCGTGACGGCAAGCGCCTGGAGCAGACTCTCGAACAGAATGGAGAGAATGAAGAAGATTATCACCGCCACCAGTCCTATCAGCCAATACTGGGTGCCGTCGTCCTCGTATGCGCCAAAGGTTTTGTTCAGACAGCGGAAGCCCACGGGAAACGCGGCGTTGTACTTCTCGGTGATGCTCTTGATGTAGCGGCTTGTGTAGGTGTATGAGCCCAGCACGTTGAATGCCACCCGCAGCACGTACTCCTGATTGTCGCGCGGTATGATGTTTTTTGCCTTGCGGCGGCTTATGTCCATGAATGCCGAGGGACGCACTCCGCGGTTGTCTGCCGTGATGTAGGAATTATTCATCTGCCACAGGTCGAAGGTGCTTGCGGTTGAGGGATGCACGGTGACATCCATCGTTTTTCCTCCCATTTCAATTTTTCCTGCATCGCGGTCGGCAAGCATGCCCTGCAGCGCAGAGTGGATGGCGGGCGCAGTAACGCTGTCGGCGGCAAGCATCCGGCGGTGGTACTCCATGAACAGCTCGTCTTCCTGCTCCTCGTGCCCGGGTGTCACGATGGCAATGTCGACCACGCGGTTGTTCCTATGCATCTCGCTCACCATGTTCTCGGCAAAGCGGTACAGGCGCTCGTAGTCGTAGCCCGCAATCTCAATGCTGTTGGCGCGGTATTGCAGGTTCAGCGAATTGCTGAAGCCGCGCTCGCTCACTCCCCACGTAGCCCAGTCGGCTCCGCCTATGGTTATCACCTTGCCTATCACGCGGCTTTCCAGAAGATAGGGGAAGCCCGACGCCAGCGCCTCATCGCTGAACTCCACCACAATACTCGCTCCCTGCGGATAGACCGACGTCTCGTAGCGCTTTATCTCCTTGAACTGCGACAGAAACGCCTCCAGCTCCATCACCTTGCCGTTGAGTTCATGCACGCTTCCGCCCACCGGCATCTGTGCGCGGACATTCAGCTTCATCTCCTCCTTCTTGGGGCTGAACGTGTTGGCATCGAGACTGTCGACAAACAGTTTGAGAGAGCCGGCGAACATGCCGGCAAACACCAGCAGCAGGACCAGGCGCGCAAACCGCCTCTGCCCAATGCCCACATACCACGAATAATGCCGCGAAAGCCACAGTGCGATGCGCGTGCGCCGGTCTCGCGGCATGAAGGCTTTCCTGCGCGCCACCCCCAGCTGCGATACAAGCGCCGGAGTGAAAAACAGTGCCACAATCACGGCAACGAGAAGATTGACCATCACCACCACCGAGAAATCCTTGAGGTCGTGCCTCAGATAGTCGGGCAGCCAGAACACAATGACCAGCGCCCCCACGGTGGTGAGCATGGCTGCGAGAATGCCAAGGAAAGCCTTGCGGTTGCGGTAGTATGCAAAATGGTCAGCCATGACGATGGCGGAGTCGATGATGATTCCCAATGACACGGTGATGCCTGCCATGGAAAACGGGTGCAGACGGATGCCGAGAATACGGTAGAGCATAGCGGAGATGAGTATGTTGGCAAGCAGCGAGACACTGATTACGGCAAGATAGCGCCAGCTCAGTCCGCCGCATATCCACACAAACAGCAGCAGGATGGCCAGGGTGAGCGATGAGCGCGCCACGAGCGTGCGGAAATCCCTGAGCTGCTCCTCGGCGCGGTCGTATGCCAGCGACGGATGGAGCGCGGCCGACGACCGTGCCATCACGCCCTTCACCCTGTCAGCCACTCCGACCACACTGGCATCCCTGTCGGCATAGACATTGACGTAGATGGTGTTCATGCCGTTCACGCGATAGTAGCTGGCGGGCTTCCGCTCGCGGATGTGGCATGAGGCGAGATTGTTGAGATATACAATTTTGCCGACAATGCTCTTCAGCGGCATCTGCTCAAACCGCCTCTGCTCCTCCCTTGACGACAGCAGCAGCGGAACGGTCACCCTGCCCCCGTCCTCCGACACCTCGCCCACAACATCCTCGCGGCCGGCGAAATTGCGTATGGCATCTACAATATCCGGGCTGCCTATGCCGTAGATTGCCAGTTGCCCGGCATCATACTCCACCTCCATGTAGTGGGTGACGTAGCCTGTTATGTCAACGTGGTGAACACCCTCCACGCGCTCCACCTCGTGCTTCATCTCCCTCTCGGCTATCTGCCGCATCTGCTCGCCCGACATGTCGGCATTGAGCATATAGGTTAGAATCAGCTTCACCTCGTTGTCGTCGCCAAGCGCGGTGCTAACCTCTCCGCCCGACACCGTGGGGTATGACACGTCTTCGGGCAGCTTGCCGCGAATCTGCCGCAATATCGATGCAATCTCAAATTTTGTAGCCGACACGTTGGCCTCGGGCTTCAGTTCCACCGTGATGCGCCCACTGCCGAAGCAGCTCACCGACGACACTTTCTCCACTCCACGCACCGAGCTGACCATAGCCTCAATGCGTGAGGTCACGTTCTGCTCCACAACCTTGGCAGAGGCTTTATCCCAGTTGTAAGATATAGTGAGAGTCTTACCTTGCTCCGGGCGCGGCTGGTTGCTGACGTCGAGCTGCGGCAAAAGTGCCGCACCTACAACCATTAGCACACACATCACGAGCAATATGGAGAACGAGTGCTTCATTTCTTTCTATATATAAGATAATACATCAGCGGCACGAGGAACAGACTCACCAGAGTGCCGGCTGTCATGCCTGTAATTATGGCAAACGACAGCGGATACTGCAGTGCCGAGCCCATGTCGCCGCGATGCAGGAAGGGCACGATGGCAAGCACCGTGGTGAGCGAGGTCATGACGATGGGCTTGAGCCTCTGGTGGCCTGCCGTCATCACCGCCCTTAGCAGCGGCATGTTACCGCGGCAGGCTCCTGCCTGGCTCCGGCGGTAGAGCCTGTTGATGGTGTCCACCTTCAGTATCGAGTCGTTGATTACTATTCCGCATGCCACGATTATGCCAATCATCGACATGATGTTGAGCGACTCACCGCACACAAGCAGCGCCAGCAGCACTATTGCCACGTCGATGATAACCTCCAAAAGAATAATCACCGGCTGAACTATGCTCTCAAACTGTGCCGCAAGGATAAAATACAGCAGGAGCACCGCCACGGCAAGCACCGTCAGCAGCTCGCCTATCATGGAGCGCGACGAAAAATAGCCTCCCCTGAATAGTGCCCTGACGGGCGTTCCGTCTGTTATCTTCTCCACGTATTCCATAATCTGCTCTGCCTTACGGTCCATGACGTTATCGATGTTAATTACCGAAAACTCGCCGTCGTCATTTGCCGCAAGATGCTTGTAGTCCTCGCTGCGCGACTCCTTCACGAGATATGCCAGCGGGATTTCCGTACCTTGTCCGTTGGTGATGGTGTTTGCCAGCAGTGTGCCGCTGTCTGTGTTGCCGTTGCCAATCATCACAGGCACACTCTCGCCGCCGCTGTTTATCTCGTATACGCTGCTTGTTCCGAGCAGCTCCCTCAGCCGTGAATACAGCTGCTGGTAGGTCACGCCGTAGTAGGCCATCTGCTCGGCATCGGTCCTGAAGCGGATATATGTCTCGGTGGCTACCTGCTGCACGCCCGTTTCGGGAAATCTCCGTTGCAGCGAGTCCGTCATCATGCGTGTCTGCACCACCTCCGGCCTGCCTCCCTCACGCTTTTGCAGACGAATCTGCAAGTCTGGCTCGCTGGTGGAGAAAATCATGTCGAATATGTTTGCGGCAAGTTCCGCCTCCACCTTCGCTTTGGGATAATACCGTGCGATATAGCGCTTTGTCCTGTCCACGGCCTCGCCGCAGTCCTTAGCCGATGCGCATTTTATGTAGCACACAGCCTCACTGCCGGTGATGTTCCTGGTGTGCGACAGCATGAAATCCTGTCCGCCGGCCATCG
>JAUNSB010000042.1:0-33005 GCA_030539375.1 Prevotella sp. | reverse complement strand
GAAAAGGAGAAAAAACGAAAAGGGTGCGCCATAGACTTATGACACACCCTCTTTTGCGGTGCGTACGGGACTCGAACCCGTGACCTCCTGCGTGACAGGCAGGCATTCTAACCAGCTGAACTAACGCACCAAAACTGTCATTTCTGTTTTGCGAGTGCAAAGGTACGAACTTTTTTTGTAACCACCAAATTTTTTCGCAAAAAAATAGCTTTTTATTTTGTTTTTCCCTAAAATTATCGTAATTTTGCACAAAATTTGAGATTACACCTATTTTATATAATAAAAGGTATAGAAGAAAAAGAGTATAAAATAAAAAATACAATAAGAATAATGGAGATAAAACAAGCGGAGTTTGTGGTCAGTGCGCCGATGGTGTCGATGTGTCCTGCGGATGTGAAGCCTGAATATGCTTTTATAGGACGCTCGAATGTAGGTAAGTCGAGTCTGATTAATATGCTTTGCAACAACAAGAAATTGGCGAAGACCTCTGCCACTCCGGGAAAGACCCTGCTGATAAATCATTTTATAATAAACAAGGAATGGTATCTTGTTGACCTTCCAGGCTATGGTTTTGCAAAGCGGTCGAAAAAGGAGATAGCAAGGCTCGACCAGATGATACGCGGCTATATATTGCAGAGAGAGCAGCTGGTGAATGTGTTTGTGCTTGTAGACATAAGGCTGGAGCCTCAGAAGGTAGACCTTGAGTTTATTGAGTGGCTGGGGCAGAGCAGCGTTCCGTTTTCCATCGTTTTCACTAAGGCGGACAAGTTGACCGTAGGCAAGGCGCGAGCCAATGTTGAGGCATACAAGAAGAAGCTGCTGGAGACATGGGAGGAACTGCCGCCGATAATGGTGACAAGCAGTGAGAAGAAGCAGGGGCGCGACGAGGTGCTCGACTATATAGACTCAATAAACAAGACACTGTAAGGTATGGCTAAGGAAAATCCGTATCTTGACGTGCAGCACCTTACCAAACGGTTTGGTGCGCTGGTGTTGTTTGAGGACATAAGCTTCTCGGTGGCAAAAGGGCAGCGTGTGGGGCTGATAGCCAAGAACGGCACGGGCAAGTCTACGCTGCTGAACGTCCTTTCTGGAAAAGAGGGCAAGGACAACGGCGACATAATATACCGCCGCGACATACGTGTGGGCATGCTTGAGCAGGCTCCTGTGTTCAGTGACAGCGACACTGTGCTTGATGCCTGTTTCAACCATAAGGGCAACGACGAATTAGTGCTCAGGGCAAAGCAGATATTGACACAGCTGAAAATACGCGACCTCAACCAGCCTATGAGTCAGTTGAGCGGAGGACAGCAGAAGCGCGTGGCTCTTGCCAATGTGCTGATAACCGAGCCCGATCTGTTGATACTCGACGAGCCAACCAACCATCTTGACCTTGAGATGATAGAATGGCTGGAGGGATTTCTCACACGAGGCAACAAGACACTGCTGATGGTGACCCACGACCGTCTGTTTCTTGACCGTGTGTGCAGTGTGATACTTGAGCTTGACGACAAGACCATGTACACTTATCGCGGCAATTACAGCTACTATCTGGAGAAGCGTCAGGAACGGATAGACGCCCGACGTGCCGAGATAGCCCGCGCCAACAATCTCTACCGCACCGAGCTGGAGTGGATGCGCCGTATGCCGCAGGCACGCGGACATAAGGCACGCTACCGTGAGGAGGCTTTCTATGAGCTGGAGCGTGTGGCAAAGCAGCGCATGGAGGAGAGGCAGATGCGCCTGAAAAACTCAAATGTCTACATAGGCAGCAAGATTTTCGAGTGTCAGTATATCAGCAAGAAGTTTGGCGACGACTGCGTGATAATGCAAGATTTCTATTATAACTTCTCACGTTATGAGAAGATGGGAATAGTGGGCAGCAACGGTACAGGCAAATCGACATTCGTGAAGATGCTGCTGTCACAGGAGAAGCCCGACAGCGGACGCATTGTGATCGGCGACACTGTGAAGTTCGGTTATTTCTCGCAGGAAGGACTGAAGTTCAACGAAAACGACAAGGTGATAGACATCATCACCAAGATAGCCGACTATATAGACATGGGCGGCGGCAAACACATGTCGGCAGGACAGTTTCTGCAGTATTTCCTGTTCACTCCCGAGCAGCAGCACGACTATGTGGCAAAGCTCAGTGGCGGTGAGCGCCGCAAGCTATATCTCTGCACGGTGCTGATGCAGAATCCTAACTTCCTTGTGCTTGACGAGCCAACCAACGACCTTGACATCGTGACTTTGCAGATACTTGAGGAATATCTTCAGAATTTCCCGGGATGTGTGATAATCGTGAGTCACGACCGTTACTTCATGGATAAGGTAGTGGACCATTTGCTGGTGTTTCACGGCAACGGCAATATACAGGACTTCCCCGGCAACTACACGCAATACAGGGAGTGGAGCAGATTGCCTGAGAACATTCCTGCGCCGGCAGATAGGAAAAGTGAGCCGAAGGACAATGCAAAGAACGCTAAGGCTGACTACCATAACGACACCCGCCGCCGTATGACCTACAAGGAGCGGCTGGAGTTTCAGCAGTTGGAAAAGGACATTGCCGCTCTTGAGGACGAGAAGAAAACGATTGAGGACTTGCTGTGCGGCGGCACTCTTGGAGTGGACGAACTGACGGAGAAGAGCAAGCGTCTGCACACAGTCAACGAAGAGATTGACGAGAAAACCATGAGATGGCTGGAACTGAGTGAAATAACCGCATAGACACTGGGCAATGACAAACAACAATTTTCCCTCGCAGCTTATAGACAAGGCTGTGGCAGAACTTTCGGGACTGCCTGGAGTGGGGCGCAAGACGGCTCTTCGCTTTGCCCTTCACTTGTTGCGCCAGGACGTGCAGCAGGTGGATGCCTTTTGCGATGCAGTGAGAAACATGCGTCATGAGATAGTGTATTGCAAGACCTGTCACAACCTGAGCGACAAGGAGACGTGCAACATTTGCGGCAGCCAGCGGCGTGACCACACCACCATCTGCGTGGTGGAGAACGTGCAGGACGTGATGGCAGTGGAGAACACGCAGCAGTACAACGGAGTGTATCATGTGCTTGGCGGAGTAATCTCACCAATGGACGGCATAGGTCCGAGCGACCTTGAGATAGGCTCGCTTGTAGACCGTGTGGCGGCAGGAGGCATAAAGGAGGTGATACTCGCCCTTGGCAGTACGATGGAGGGAGATACCACAAACTTCTTTATATTCCGCAAGCTCGCCCCGTACACAGATGTGAAAATATCAATCATTGCCCGCGGCATAAGCGTAGGCAACGAACTGGAATACACCGATGAGGTGACGCTGGGCCGCTCGATAGTAAACCGTATAAAATTTGAAGGAAAGTAATATGAAATATAAAAAACTTTTGATGCTGTTTTGGGGAATGATAATCGTTCCCGTGATAACGGCTATATTTTATGAGACTGATGTGTTGCTGCCAGGCGACTTTGCCGGCAACGGTTATGAGAGTACAGAATTTATCGTCACCATCGTGATGGAGCTGCTCACGCTTGTGAGCATACCGTCTGCACTGCGTCTGTTTAAGATGGCAGGTAAAAAGATTTGCGATGCGGCATCGCTGTCGCGCTACAGCCTTATACGGATGGCAATGCTGATTGTTCCGCTGTGGGGCAACACCCTGCTTTACTATCTTTTTATGAATGCCACCTTTGGCTATATGGCTATAATCACGCTCATTGCCATGGCGTTTGTATATCCTGCAAAACAGCAATCTCAGAACGATGGAGCAGAAGACTAAGAAACTCTCGGTTGTCATTGTAAACTACAATGTCAAGGACTATGTGGCGCAGTGCCTGATGAGCGTCAAGCGAGCCATCGACGGCATTGATGCTGAAGTGTTTGTGGTTGACAACCACTCAAAGGACGGTTCGTGTGCTTACATCCGCAAGATGTTCCCTTGGGTCAAGCTGATAGAGAGCAGCCATAATCTTGGTTTTGCGCGTGGCAACAATGTGGCGCTGCGCCGTGCTGTGGGCGAGTATGTGCTGTTGCTCAATCCCGATACCATTGTGGGTGAGAATGTGCTGCGTGATGCCGTGGAGTTTATGGACTCGCATCCTGCTGCGGGTGGAGTGGGAGTGAGGATGCACAACGACAATGGTACCGTGGCTCCCGAGTCGCGCCGTGCCTTGCCGTCGCCCATGGTGGCAATGAGGAAATTTATGGGACATGGCTCACACTATTACATGAGTCATCTGCCGTGGGATTCGCCGCAGAAGATAGAGATAATAAGCGGAGCGTTCTGCATGATGCGCCGCGCCTCACTCAATAAGACAGGACTGCTTGACGAGGATTTCTTCATGTATGGTGAGGACATTGACATGAGTTACCGTCTGCTCAAGGCTGGATATGAGAACTGGTATTTGCCGCTGGACATCATTCATTATAAGGGTGAAAGCACCAATAAAAGCTCATTCCGCTATGTCCATGTGTTCTATAATGCCATGCTGATTTTCTTCAAGAAACATTACGGAGGACTGTCATGGCTCATGGCGATACCTATAAAGATTGCCATCTATGTGCAGGCTATGCTTGTGATGCTGCGCATGGTGCCCAGAATATTGGTTCATAATGTGGGGCTGGACATGAGGCGTACCCCTATACCTTATTATATATATATAGGCAGCAGCAAAATGCAACAAGTCTGTTCCGATGTGTCGCTGCAGAGGGCACTCGACTTCTGTGTTTATGACAGTGTAGACAATGTGGTGTTTAAGAAAGGCGTTACCAATATCATGGTGTTCGATACTGGCATATACTCATACTCTGACATCATTGCAAAGCTGGAGACAATAGGACAGACAAATGTGCAGCTTGGCACATATTCGAAGCAGTTGGCAAGCATAATCACCCCCGATGAGGTATTTTATCTTCAAAATTGAGAAGATTATATTCACCTTGAAAATAATATTGAGTGCAGAATTGGAAAGTCCCAATTCTGCACTCTTTATTTTTCATCGCAAGAAACGAGAGCTTTTTCAGAAATAATGAATTATATATTGTTTATTTCTTCAAAACTTTCTTTACACTGCCGTCCTGCATTCTTATGATGTTTATGCCACGCTGCATTGTCTGAATATGGCTGCCGCCGATGCTGTAGACAGAAGCTGGCTCGTTGCTGCCGTTGTCTCCAGTCAAGGATGAGATGCCGGTAGGATTGAATTCTTCTATATTCTTGAAATGTTTCCACGCATCAGCCGACTTATAAGCCTCCACACAGCCTGTGGGAACATATAATGTGCAAGTCTCGAAAATTTCATTTTCAAAATTATCAAAATTTCCAAAAATACGGTCCCAGCCCCAATCACTGTACTTGAAATTATTGTACGGTGTTACGGAGCAGTTGTATATAGCCTTTATATTTTTACATCCTAAAAATGGAACATCCATATATTCTATTGATTTTCCTAATGTCACAGTCTGAAGTTTTTCACAAAGCTGAAACGCAACATCACCTAAAGACACAACATTGTCAGGAACAGTGACAGATGTCACCACCTTATTGTTTGCGCAAAAGCCGAAATCAAGAGTTGTTACACTTTCTGGGATATTGAATGACTCCACATTGGTAAGCACAGTCAATAATCTTGTACCGTCTTTTGAAAGCAACATTCCATTCTGCATATAAAAATTCTTATTGCCGCTCTCTACAGACAAATCCGACAGATTTGCATGCCCGCAGAATGCGCCTGCCTCAATTATTTCAACAGACTTGGGTATCACAACACTTGTAAATCCCCATCCGGCAAAGAAAGCCCTCTCACCAATATGTCTCAACGACGAGGACAACTTTAACGAAGCAATATTAGTATTTGTTGCTGCAAAACTTCCTATTGTTTCTATAGTGTTTGGCATTTCTATATCACACTGCTGTTGTGTCCACGATGTGAGAATACCAATAAGATGTTTCTTATCAACCGTCATTAACATGTTGTTCTCAAAAACAAAATGTTTATTTCCCGCATCAATAGTAAAAGAAGCCAAGCTATGACACAGATTAAACGGATTGATGCCTATATTCTCTATAGTGGAAGGCAATGACACACT
Source organism: Prevotella sp. (assembly GCA_030539375.1). Lineage (GTDB taxonomy): Bacteria > Bacteroidota > Bacteroidia > Bacteroidales > Bacteroidaceae > Prevotella. The sequence goes on along the minus strand of JAUNSB010000042.1, from coordinate 26,923 downwards.
TGTTATACTGCAACCTTCAAATGCATAGTCTGCAATCTCTGTGACTTTATATGTTTGCCCATCCTTCTTCACAGTTTGCGGTATCACGATATCGCCTGCATAAGGCTCATTTTCCCCCAATTCTGGATAATAATAGAAAGAATAGGGAACAACTTCAGCTGTCTTTGTATCATCATGCAAGGTATAGTATATCCCATTCAACATGTTACCTTTCCATACCTCTTCATCGCCACCAGGAGTATTCTCAGCTTCTACGATGTTTACGATTTCTTTCCATGAACTATTTTTCCTATATGCTTCCAAAGAGCCTTTTGGCACTGTTAGTGTAGCCGTTTCTCTGACTGTCCTGGAAAATAAAATAGGATACCTATATCTGTCTGGTTCAGAATTTGGAGGAGTTACAGCCAAAGAAACAATGGAGGTAAGCTTATTTGCTGATGAAAAATATGTCTCCAAGGTCTTTACGGAACTTCCTATTGTCAGCTTCTCCAATTCATCACAGTTTTCAAAAGCGTCTTTTCCTATGTATTCAATGCTGTTGGGAATTGTAAGCTCTTTCAGCGATGATATGTTGCGGAACGTTCCCATACCAATTCTTGTTACGCTTTTAGGAATGTCAAAGTTTGCTTTTACTGTATTTGCCAAAACCATTGTTTTCGCAGCATCCATGAGAATACCGTTCTCACATACATAACTTGTATTATTAGGCTCTACAGTCAAAGAGTAGAAATCTATGTCCAAGAATGTTCCCTCCGCAATGTATGATACATTCTCTGGAATATTCAATTCTTGAATACGTACCCCCTCGAAGACTTCCTCTTCTATGGTAATAAGCGACTTTGGCAGTGTTATAGAAGTTATATTCCTACAACGATTTAAAGCCTTTGCAGCGAGTGTTGTTACAGTATTAGGTACCACAAAAGCTCCTTCTTTCTTTGAAAGTACCTGCACAAGTGTCTTTCTGTCGTATGTAAGGAGCATATAATCCTCAAATATGAAGTTTTTGTTGTCTGCCTTAAACTCTATTCTTTCAAGATTGTTATTAGAGGCAAAAGCTCCTGCGCCTATTTTTTCCACGGAATTAGGAATAGCTATCGATGTTATGTTATTTCCCATATAATAGAAGGCGCCATTTTCTATTTCCTTGATTGTGTTTGGCAGAGTGACAGATGTCATATCCTTACAATAATTAAATGCGTAGCTTCCTATGGCTGTGACGGTGTATGTCCTGCCATTATATTGGAATGATTCAGGAATTACAATATCTCCGCTATATTCGGGAGACTTCTGTGCCACTTCGGCTTCTGTGCTATTTAAAGAGATGTAATAGCTGATTCCATCTACTTCAATCTTATCGGCATATCCGCATACAGATACCAGTACGCAGATGAGACTTAGTATTAATTTCTTCATGATAATATTTTTGAATTAATTTAAATAAGATATAGGCGTGTACCATTCGTTTTACCTATTTCGCTATTAAGGTTACCGCCAAGTGACCTGTGCATCAAAATAAGTATAGAATAGTTCACGCCTATACAAGCGTGAACCTTCAACTACCTATTCTTCGATGCTGTGAATATTGGCGGTATTCTAATAGCGAAGAACAAGAGCTAAAAGCTCAATATCTATAATAAGTATAAGAACGAGAACACAACCGTTTGATTAAATGTTCTCCTGTGGGCGGCGGCAAGCCTTGTGCCACATCATCCCTTGTTTTTGATTACTTATTTCTGTTTCGTATAAAAATGTTTTTTTAGTTTCTTACTGCGGGCTGCGCCCATATTATTATAAAATATGTATATGCAAATCGAGTGCAGACTATACAACTGATTCTTGTGCAAAGGTAATGTTTTTATTTCAAACAGCCAAATATTTCTCTGAAAAAATGTGACTGTCATTAAATATTATGTGTTCAGGTTTCAGAAATCAATTTCCTCCATCCTCATAAGTTCCCAGCCGGCAAACTGCATCACTATCTTGTGAAGCTGCGTGCCTTGCCGCAGGGTTTCCACCCTCGGGGCAGCAGCATAGCCTTTGATTTGCTCCACAGCATCATGCCACTGCTGTTCCGATTTTTCGGCATAATCTTTCTTCGGCAGGTATTTCATCTCTATGATATAGCTGTGAGCCGCCTGATAATGGGTGAGGTTTGGCAGCATGAAGAAGTCGCAATAGCCATGCTGCAGCTCCAGTTCGGGAGCTGTATAGTAATAGTCGTTAAGGCTGAAATAGGCAAGAAAGAATCCCTGAATATTCCGCTCGCCCTCAATGCTGTCGCGCACCGACGACATATTTTTATAGCAGTCTGCCATATAGCGCAGAGTTTCCTCCCACTTGCCGTCGTATGCCATGTCGTAAAAATAGTCGATGAGCTTGTTACGGTACACACGACTGGATTCATCAATATTATTGAGAAGATATTGGTAATATTGTTTTCGAACATTGTTGTTGGGGATGCCCAAAATCAATCTGTCGCCCCTTGTGCCCTTTATTGTCAGCATACCGTAATAGAACAGCAAGCTCGGGAAAAATTCTGCCTCTGTCATCTCCATGGCTGAAAACGACTCATAGAGCGTGGCTGTAATCTGTCCGTTGGCAATAATATCGGCAAGCACCCCCTTGCGTTCTCCGTCAAGACGGTCGAGCTGTATCAGCTTTTTCAATTTTGAATAGTCAGTCTTGGTGTTAGGATCGAGCATGTTTTTTGGTCCGCAACCGTAATTGACATAGTTGCGGAGATAATACAGCACCATGTCGCAGTTAAACACCCTGTTGACATCTTTCAGTGCAGTCTCAGCAAAACAGTAGTTGTCATACCATGGCTTCATCTCATCAATCATAGCATCGATGTCGCTGCTCTCAGGCAACATCCCAACGCTCTTGTAATACTTGAACATCTCGGTGACATCCTCCGTGGAGAAGCCGAGCATCTTGTCAAGAGCCGGATGTGTGGAAAGATTCCACCCTATGTTGAAGCCGCTGGTGAGGTCGTCTATCGTCACGGGACTTACGCCCGTGAGGAAGATACGCTCAAACATTCCCTTGAACAGTTTGAAGAAGTCACGGTAGAAGCCGCTGGCATGGGTGATGGCATGATACACAGCCTCGCCCTGCTCATTGAGCACTATGTTAGTGAAGTTGTCGTATTCGTCGATAATCAGATACAACGGCAGACTGAGTTCATGGGCAGCATCGTTGATGAGATTTAGCTTTTCGCGTGCAGAGTTCGACCTCAACACTTTTTCCACCGTAGTCTGCGGATAGTCATCACGGTAACGCTCTATAAAGGTATCAAGCCGTCCGCAACTGTAGGTGTCGAAGTTTTCCTCCAGCTTCTCGTAACTTCCCCCGGCTCTCGAATAGTCAAAATACATCACCTGGTACTTATTGCGCAGCGAAGTGGGGTGCTTGCCAATCCACAGATTGCCGAACAGCTCTTCAAACCTGTCGACATTAGCCTTGTCATAGTATGCCTTCATCATGCTGATGAAAAGGCTCTTGCCGAAGCGCCGTGGACGGATGAATATCTGAGTATCCGGCTGTTTCTCCAGTTCTACCAAATACATAGTTTTGTCAACGTAGTACAATCCGCGTTTCATCACCGACTCAAAGTCTGCCACGCCGTATGGTATCTGTCTTATCTGTTCCATATTTATATCTCTTTTGTGTGCAAATATACATATAATAATTGAAAAGCGCAAATATTTAACTGATTTTTATATTCATAACACCCAACTTAATGGTATTGACCTTTTTAAAATCATTTGGAAAAATTTGTATATGTCAAGAAAAAATGGTAACTTTGCAGGAAATTTGAAAATAATATAGCATAAGGAAAATGAATATTTCTTACAAATGGCTTAAAGAATATGTAGACTTCAACCTCACGCCACAGGAGGTGGCTGATGCTCTGACATCTACAGGTCTTGAAGTGGACGCACTCGAGGAAGTGCAAAGTATAAAAGGAGGTCTGAAGGGATTGTATGTTAGCAAGGTGCTTACTTGCGAGATGCACCCGAACTCTGACCACCTGCATGTGACAACCGTTGACTTGGGTAATGAAATTTGCAGACAAATTGTTTGTGGCGCGCCTAATGTGGCAGCTGGTCAAAAAGTAATTGTAGCCGACCTGGGCTGTGTTTTGTATGACGGCGACAAGGAATTTGTTATTAAAAAATCTAAATTGCGTGGCGTTGAGAGCTGCGGTATGATATGTGCCGAGGACGAGATTGGCATTGGCACCAGCCACGACGGTATTATCGTGCTGCCCGACACAGCTGTGGTGGGCACTCCTGCCGCTGAATACTACAATCTGGAGAGCGACTGGCTCATTGAGGTTGACATCACCGCCAACCGTGCCGATGCGCTCAGTCACTGGGGAGTGGCACGCGACTTGTATGCCTGGCTGAAGCAGAACGGCTATGAGACAAGCCTGCACCGTCCTGACTGCAGCAAGTTTGTGGTGGACAACCACGACCTTGACATCAACGTGGAGATAGAGAACACCGAGGCATGCAAGCGTTATGCCTGTGTGTCGATTACCGGCTGCGAGGTGAAGGAGAGTCCTGAGTGGCTGCAGAACAAGCTGCGCGTGGTTGGACTGCGTCCTATCAACAATATCGTCGACATCACCAATTATGTGATGATGGCTTACGGTCAGCCCATGCACTGCTTCGATGCCGACATGGTGAAGGGCAACAAGATTGTGGTGCGTACCCAGCCCGAGGGCACAAGCTTTGTGACTCTCGACGGTGAGGAGCATAAGCTCGGCACCCACGACCTCAGCATCTGCAATGCAGAAGAGCCGATGTGTATCGCCGGTATTTTCGGCGGCAAGGGCAGCGGCACATACGAGACAACCAGGAACGTGGTGCTTGAGAGCGCATACTTCCATCCCACATGGATTCGCAAGAGCGCACGCCGTCATCAGTTGAGCACCGACGCCTCGTTCCGCTTTGAGCGCGGCATCGACCCCAATGGTGTAATCTATGCCCTGAAGCAGGCGGCAGTGATGTGCAAGGAACTGGCAGGCGGTAAGGTGTCGATGGAAATCCGTGACGAGTATCCCACGAAGATTGAAAATCCGAAGGTGACTCTCAGCTACAGCTATGTGGACGGTATTATCGGCAAGACCATAGGCAAGGACACCATCAAGACCATCTGCAACAATCTTGAGATGACGGTCGTTGGTGAGACTGACGAGGCTCTGGAGCTTGAGATTCCTGCATACCGTGTTGACGTGCAGCGTCCATGCGACGTGGTGGAGGACATCCTGCGCATATACGGATATAATAATGTGGAGATTCCCACACAGTTGAAGAGCTGTCTGGTGGTGAAGGATGCCGAGGACCAGAAGCACAAGATGGAGAACATCATCGGCGAGCAGCTCGTGGGATGCGGTTTCAATGAGATTCTCTGCAACTCGCTTACCAAGGGCGCATACTATGCCGATGCCAACGCCTATCCCGAGCATAATAGCGTCAGGATAATGAATCCGCTCAGCAGCGACCTCAACGTGATGCGCCAGTCGCTCGTGTTTGGCGGTCTTGAGAGCGTGGAGCACAACGTGAAGCGCAAGATGGCAAACCTCCGTTTCTTCGAGTTTGGCAATGTGTATCATTTTGACCCTGAGAAGCAGAACGACGAGAACCCGATGGCGGCATACACCGAGGACTATCACCTTGGACTGTGGCTCACCGGCAAGCGCGTTGAAGGCTCATGGGCGCATGCCGACGAGGAGGCTACGTTCTTTGAGCTTGAGGCATACGTGGAGAACATTCTGCGCCGCATCGGTCTGCTGCCTGGAATGCAGGTTAGAAAGAAGAGCGACAACGATATATTCTCAGCAGGCATCCGTGTGGAGAACCGTGGCGGCAAGCTGCTTCTTGAGATGGGTATCATAAGCAAGAAACTGCTCAAGGCAATGGATATCGACCAGCCTGTGTTCTATGCTGAGCTGTCTTGGAACGCATTGATGAAGGCTGTGCGCAAGAATATGGTTCAGTACACAGAGATTGCAAAATACCCGGCTGTGAGCCGCGACCTCGCCCTGCTTGTTGACAACAGTGTTGAGTTTGCACAGATTGAGCAGGTGGCACGCCAGAGCGAGAAGAAACTGCTTAAGCGTGTGGAGCTGTTTGATGTGTATGAGGGCAAGAACCTGCCTGCTGGCAAGAAGAGCTATGCCGTGAACTTCATCCTGCAGGACGACACAAAGACACTGAACGACAAGCAGATAGACGCTATCATGCAGAAGCTCATAGCTAATATCAAAAAGCAGATTGGAGCAGAGCTGAGATAGAAATGAAAAAGTGTAAGAGGAGATAGGGGAAGTTAAATGGAGATAGATGACAATAGTTCTGAGCTGTCAAAACATTTGTCCTTTAACTTCTTAGCGAAGCGATAACTTCCTTTAACTCCATTTAACTTCTTAATATAGAACATAATATAAACAATAATTAAAATAACATAGTATACAACACAATGGGAAGAGCATTTGAATATCGTAAAGCTGCAAAACTGAAGCGTTGGGGACACATGGCTAAGACCTTTACCCGACTTGGAAAACAAATTGCAATTGCTGTAAAGGCTGGCGGTCCGGATCCTGACATGAACCCGTCACTCCGTTCGGTAATCGTTACCTGCAAGCGTGAGAACATGCCTAAGGACAACATTGAGCGCGCCATCAAGAACGCCATGGGCAAGGACACCAGCGACTATAAGGAAGTGACATACGAGGGATATGGCCCTCACGGAATTGCCATTTTCGTTGACACCCTGACCGACAACACCACCCGTACTGTGGGCGATGTCCGTTCGGTGTTCAACAAGTTCAACGGTAACCTCGGCACAACGGGAAGCCTCGCATTCCTTTTCGACCACAAGTGTGTGTTCACATTCAAGAAGAAGGACGGCGTTGACATGGACGACCTGATTCTTGAACTGATCGACTTCAATGTTGAGGACGAGTATGATGAGGACGAGGAAGAGGGAACAATCACCATCTATGGCGACCCGAAGAGCTTCGGAGCAATCCACAAGTTCCTTGAGGAAAAGGGTTTCGAGGATGTCGGCGGTGAGTTCACCTACGTGCCGAACGACCTTAAGGATGTTGACGCAGACGCGCGTGCCACTATCGACAAGATGGTGGAGAAACTTGAGGACTTCGATGACGTGCAGAACGTCTATACCAACATGAAGCCTGAGGGTGCAGAGTAATAAATATTCAAAACACAGATTTGAATAACAGAAGGAGGTGTGTCAACCCCACCTTCTACTTCCTTTTAGGCACGGATTACACGGAACACACAGATTTGTGAAAGAAAAAACTGTGAAATTCGTGTAATCCGTGCCTAATTTATGTCATTATAATTACATGTTCTCATTTTTACACACCCTCTTTTTTATTATACAAAACAACTTAAAAACAAAAACTACAGAACATTATGAACATTAAACATTATCCTTTAAACAAGGCTTTTGGGGCAGTTATGCTTCTTGCACTTATTATGGTGTGCAATACATCCGTAGCGCAGCGCAAGCGGTCTTTAATGAATGAGACACGCTCTGAGTTCTTCAAAACACCCGAGGCTCGCCGTGTTGGTGACCAAATATTGCTTTATCAGCGTATCACTGGCGGCTGGCCTAAAAACATCGACATGGCAAAGCCTTTGACTGATGAGGAAAAGGCTGAGATTGAGAGAGAGAAGAGCCGCCGCAATGACTCGACTACCGACAATGGCGCAACAAACACTCAGCTGAAATTTCTTGCCCGGCTATATAAGGCTACCGGTGACAGGAGATATCGCGACGCTTTCTGTCAAGGAGTGGAGTATCTGCTGAGCGGACAGTACGACAATGGAGGATGGCCCCAGTTCTGGCCAGAGATGCGTGACTATCAGATACACATCACTTATAATGACGATGCGATGATCAACACCATGACATTGCTGCGTGACATCGTAGAGGGCAAGGCTCCGTTTGACAGCCAGTTGTGCGACAAGGCTCAGAAAGCGAAGATCAACAAGGCGATAGACAAAGGGGTGGAGTGTATATTGAAAACCCAGATTGTGACCGGCGGCAAGCTCACTGTATGGTGTCAGCAACACGACCGTGAGACATTCGCCCCTGCTCCGGCACGTGCATACGAATTGCCTTCGTATTGTTCCATGGAGAGTGCCGCCATCGTGAAATTTCTTATGGGTATAAAGAAACCGGGCAAGGAAGTGAAGGCGGCAATTCATGGTGCCATGCAGTGGTTTGACAAATATAAGCTGACAGGTCTTAAACTCATATATACGAAGGGTGATGACGGAGAGCGCCGTGATAGAAAACTTGTGGAAGACAGCACTGTGAAAACGCCAATGTGGGCAAGATATTATGATCTTGACCGTTGTGAGCCATACGTATGTGACCGTGACGGACTGCCCCGCCGCCGTTTGGAGTACATCGGCTATGAGCGCCGCAACGGTTATTCGTGGTTCGGCGAGCGTCCTGCTGAATTGTATCCTCTTTATAATCAGTGGGCCGACAGGCACGACCCAAAGAATAAAGTGAACATAAACATTGATTCCAAGGGAGCCAACGAGAATGGCACAATCGAGATGTTTCGTGCTCCGAAGCCCTGCCGTGAGGATTTTGATGCTGTGGTGAAGCCTGGCGGGAGCATACAGGCGGCAATAGAAAAAGCTCCGGCAAATCCTGAGAGTCCATATAAAATACTTATTCTCAATGGAGTCTACAATCAAAAGGTGATAATTGACCGTCCGAACATTGTGCTTGTGGGCGAGAACCGTGACAGTACCATTCTTGTGCTGGCTGAAACTGCAAAAACACAGAAAGTAAGGGAATATCACGGTAAGCCTGCGGGCAATGGAGTGATAGTGCTCCAAGAGGGAGCCGATGATTGTGTGATAAGCGGGCTGACGGTGTACAACAATTATGGCACAACAGTAGAGAATACCACTACCCACCAGATGGCAATCTTCGGACGTGCCACACGCACCATAGTGCTCAACAGCAATGTATGGGCAGACGGCAACGACGCTCTCTCGCTTTGGGCGCCGCAGTCGGGCGGCATGTATTATCATGCCGACCTGTTCCTTCGTTGTCCCGGTGTTGACTTCCTGTGTCCCCGCGGATGGTGCTATGCCACCCGCTGCAAGTTTTACGGCGACGGGCGTGCCATCATCTGGCACGACGGGCGTGGTGACAAGAGTAAAAAACTGGTAGTCACCAACTCGGAGTTTGATGCAAAGCGTCCCACCGTGCTTGGCCGTTATCATCACGACTCGCAGTTCTTCATAGTGAATTGTAAAATGTCGGAAAACATCATGGACTCTAATATCAGCTATGCCTATACCGACAAGGTTCTTGATTCATGTCCGTGGGGACAGCGTGTCTATTTCTATGGCTGTAACCGCAAGGGCGGTCACAGTGGTTGGTTGAACGACAATCTTGAGCAGTCGGAAGAGGCTCCCGAGTTTCATGGTGTCACAGCAAAGTGGACTTTTGGAGGAAAATGGGATCCAGAGCAGAGTATTCGCAGCCTTTGGAATGTATTGCAGTATTAAGTTGTCCTTATATTGTAATTTCCCCACGTATGCTTTTCTGCATGAACTGGCGTATGGTCTCACAGTCGCTGTATCGTCCCTGTAAGTGCATCAACTTTGTGACTGCACTTTCTACTGTGGAGTCATATCCTGAAATTACCCCCGATATCTTGAGATGATACCCTGCGCCGTAGCGTCCCATTTCTACTGTTCCCGCCATGCACTGAGAGATATTAATAATTATCTTACCATTATCAGTGGCTTGGCGGAGCAGTTTTTGTAACCATGCAAGCTGTGGAGCATTGCCGCTGCCGTAGGTTCGCATGACTATGGACCGCAGGGTGGGGGATTCCAACACATGACGCACAATACCTTCGGGTATACCCGGGAATATGGTGAAGACAATAACATTTGCATCGAGTTCATAATGAGGAATCATAGGACAATCCCATTGGGGCTGCAGAATGTTCTCCATATTATATTTTATATTGATGCCGGCATTAGCAAGATGCCTGTAATTGAACGACTCGAATGCCCTGAAATTCTCTGCACTCTGCTTTGTTGTACGGTTGCCGCGCAACAGACAACCGCTGAAATAGATGCATACCTCCGGTACCATGGCATGCCCTTCGGAATTACGTGCCGAAGCAATCTCTATGCTCGTTATGAGATTTTCTTTGCCGTCGGTGCGCAGCTGACCGATTGGAAGTTGGCTTCCTGTTAGGATGACAGGCTTTGTGAGATTTTCGAACATATAGCTCAATGCCGATGCCGTGTATGCCATGGTGTCAGTGCCATGGAGCACAACAAAACCGTCGAAACTGTTGTAATGCTCCGCAATAATGTGGGCAAGGCTTTGCCACAATACTGGATTCATGTCGCTACTGTCAATGGGTGGAGTGAACTGATAAGTGTCTATATCTATATCGAACTGTGTCAGTTCGGGCACGCTTTTAAGCAAGTGCTCAAAGTCGAACGGTTCAAGAGCCCCAGTGAGCTTGCTTCGGCTCATTCCAATGGTGCCGCCTGTGTAAATAAGTAGTACTTTTTGTCTTGATATTGTCATTATTCCTTAAATTTGGTGCAAAAATAGCTAAAAAGTTTGATTCTTCAAAATCTTTTTTGTATTTTTGCACACAAGAATCTAAAATATATTAAAAGAATTTTAGAACAAATACTAAATAACAAATAAAAAACAAACGAAAATGAAACAATTTAACGACGCAAATTTCCTGCTTGACACAGAAGTTGCACAAGATCTTTTTCACAATCATGCGGCTAAAATGCCTATCATTGACTATCACTGTCATTTGATACCGGAAATGGTGGCAAATGACCACAAATTCAGCAGTATCACAGAATTGTGGCTTGGCGGTGACCATTATAAGTGGCGCGCAATGCGTACCAATGGCGTTGATGAACGCTACTGCACAGGTAAGGACACCAGCGATTGGGAAAAATTTGAGAAGTGGGCAGAAACAGTGCCTTACACATTCCGCAATCCGCTTTATCACTGGACTCATCTGGAACTGAAGACAGCTTTCGGCATTGAGAAGCAGCTCAGTCCAAAGACAGCCCACGAGATATTTGATGAGTGTAACGAAAAATTGAAGCAACCAGAATTTTCTGCCCGTGGCTTGATGCGCCACTATAATGTTGAGTGTGTGTGCACTACTGACGACCCTGTAGATGACCTGCGCTATCATAAGCAGACTCGTGAGTCTGGCTTTGAGATTAAGATGATTCCTGCATGGCGTCCAGACAAGGCAATGAACATTGAGAAGCCGGAGTTCCCTGCATACGTTAACCAATTGGCAGAGGTAGCTGGCATGACAATCACCACATTTGCCGATATGCTTGATGCTTTAAAGAAACGTCACGACTTCTTCCATGAGAATGGTTGCCGTCTGTCAGACCATGGCATTGAGGAGTTCTACGATGAGGAGTTCACCGACAGCCAGATAGAGACAATCTTTGCAAAAGCTATGCGCGGTCAGCAACTCTCAGTATTGGAGCAGCGCCAGTACAAGCACGCATTCCTGAAGGCTATGGCCATCATGGATGCTGAGGCAGACTGGACACAGCAGTTCCACTATGGAGCCATCCGCGACAATAACACAAAAATGTACAACCAGCTGGGTCCTGACACAGGCTTCGACTCTATCGGCGAGTTCACCACAGCAAAGGCAATGAGTCATTTCCTCAACGAACTGAACATGGAGGGTAAGCTCACACGCACCATATTATATACACTGAACCCATGCGCCAACGAGGTTATTGCCACTATGCTCGGCAACTTCCAGGGCGGATGTCCAGGCAAAATACAGTTTGGCTCAGGCTGGTGGTTCAATGACCAGCTTGACGGCATGAAGCGCCAAATGGATGCATTGTCGGTGTTAGGTCTGCTTAGCCGCTTTGTCGGTATGCTCACCGACAGCCGCTCGTTCCTAAGCTATCCCCGTCATGAGTATTTCCGCCGTCTGCTGTGCAACATTCTCGGCAATGATGTAGAAAAAGGCCTGTTGCCTAATGACAACGAGATTCTTTCCCGTATGGTGGAAGACATCAGTTATAACAATGCAAAGACCTATTTCAAATTCTATTAATAAAAATTAGGATAGTCAATTATCAACCTCCCGAGAATATTTCTTAGGAGGTTGTTTTATTATTCACTTATTATAAAAAATTTGGTTATTCATTATTTTTATTAAGAAATATTTGGTATATCGGAGAAAATGCATTAATTTTGCAGCTGAAAATAAATTTTGTAATTTAAATTATGAAAAAGATTGGAAATATTTTTTTTGCTGTTGTATGTACATCAGTGATTGTGTTTTTGGGCAGTTGTGGTAGTGCCAAGGATGTGGCATACTTCAAAAACAGCGATAGTGTAGATCTTACAAAATCAAAAATGTTGTATGATGCGCGCATTATGCCTAAAGACATTTTAACTATTACAGTGAGTACTTCTGATGATGAGGCAGCCGCACCGTTTAATCTGACAGTGCCAACTCCGTATACAACCAACCAGCGTTCTACCTACTCTCAAGCAATGTTGCAGAGTTATCTCGTTGACAACGACGGATATATAGAGTTTCCAAGAATAGGAGCTGTAAAATTGGGCGGTCTTACAAAAGCAGAGGCTGAAAAACTTATTCTCAGCAAGATAAAGCCTTATATGTCGGACTTAGAGAATCCTATAGTTACAGTGAGAATGAGCAATTACAAAATTTCTGTACTCGGCGAAGTTCAACGGCAAGGCATGTATACTGTAAATAACGAAAAAATAACAATACTTGAAGCTTTGGCACAAGCTGGTGACTTGACTATTTACGGTAAGCGAGATAACGTAAAACTTATTCGTGAAGACGCAAACGGTGAGAAATCCATTCACGTGCTAAACCTCAACGATGCCAATATTATCAACTCACCTTATTATTATCTGCAGCAAAATGATATTATTTATGTGGAACCCAATAAGGTGAAAGCTCAAAACTCAAGTGTAGGTTCAATGACTACTCTTTGGTTTTCCGCCACTTCGATTCTCATTTCTTTGACATCGCTGTTGTATAACATATTGAAATAAAATATATAAATGGGAAAAAGACCACAAGCCTTTTTTCCATTTCTTATAAAAAACAAAAAACTTTCGGTTATGTGTGGAATAGTAGGATATTTAGGCACTCAGAATGCCTACCCGATATTGATAAAAGGATTACGTCGCTTGGAGTATCGCGGCTATGACAGTGCAGGTGTGGCCCTATTGGACAAAGATGGAAATCTGAATGTATATAAGACGATAGGAAAAGTCGACAACCTTGTGGCTGTTTGTGAAGACAAGGATGTTAGCGGCACTGTTGGTATCGCCCACACACGGTGGGCCACACACGGTGAGCCATCGACCATAAATGCTCACCCCCATTATTCTCAGTCAAGGAATCTTGCAATAATCCATAATGGAATTATTGAAAACTATTCTGATATAAAACGTAAACTCATATCATACGGAAGAAAATTCTGCAGTGATACCGACACAGAGGTACTTGTACAACTCATTGAATATATAATGGAAAAGAAGGAACTTGAACTTCTCCCTGCTGTACAATTGGCACTTCATGAAGTTATCGGTGCATATTCCATTGCAATTCTTGACAAACACAATCCCGATCAGATTATTGCTGCACGCAAGCAAAGCCCGTTAGTGGTCGGTATCGGTAAGAATGAATTTTTCATCGGCAGCGATGCCAGTCCTCTGATTGAATACACAGACAAGGTTGTATATTTGGAAGACGGAAATATCGCAGTTATTCGCCGTAATGAGGAACTGAAGGTCGTAAACATCTTCAACCGTCAGCTCAATCCTGAAGTACAGACCATAGAATTGAACATAGGTCAGATAGAGAAGGGAGGCTATCCGCATTTCATGCTGAAAGAGATCTTCGAACAGCCTGAGTGTCTAACAAACTGTATGCGTGGTAGAGTGAATATCGACACAGACAAGGTGGTGCTCAGCGCCGTGATTGATTATAAAAAACAATTACTTGCAGCAAAGCGTTTCATTATCGTAGCGTGTGGGACATCATGGCACGCAGGTCTCATTGGCAAGCAGATTATAGAAAGTTTCTGCCGCATTCCCGTGGAAGTGGAGTATGCCAGTGAATTCCGTTATCGCAATCCTGTAATTGACAAAGGAGACGTAGTGATAGCAATAAGCCAGAGCGGTGAGACAGCCGATACACTGGCAGCAGTAAACATGGCTAAGAATGCTGGAGCCTTTATATACGGTATATGCAACGCCATTGGCAGCAGCATTCCACGTGCTACAGACACAGGTTCATACATACACGTGGGACCAGAGATAGGAGTAGCCTCAACAAAGGCGTTCACAGGACAGGTAACAGTGCTGACCATGCTTGCTCTCGCCCTTGCAAAGGAAAAGGGAACAATATCTTCTGATGAATATCTTAAAGTTGTGGAGGAGCTTCACGCCATACCGAAGAAGATGGAATGTGTATTGAAACTCAATGCCCGCATAGCCGACATGAGCCGCGTGTTCACCTACGCCCGCAACTTCCTTTATCTTGGTCGTGGCTATAGTTATCCTGTTGCACTCGAAGGAGCGTTAAAACTGAAAGAAATATCATATATACACGCTGAAGGATACCCTGCAGCCGAAATGAAACATGGTCCGATAGCACTTATCGACAGCGATATGCCAGTGGTGGTTATTGCCACACATAATCCGATGTATGAGAAAGTGCTGAGCAACATTCAGGAAATCAAGGCACGTGGCGGTAAGGTGATTGCTCTCGTTACCGAAGGCGACACCACTATCAGTAAAATTGCAGACGAGGTGATAGAACTGCCTGAAACCTTGGAATGTCTTGAACCGCTGTTGGCAACAATCCCATTACAGATGATGGCATATCACGTTGCAGTATGCAAGGGGAAAAATGTTGATCAGCCACGCAACCTTGCAAAGTCAGTGACAGTGGAGTAAAAAAACATAAAATACATATCCTAACATAGACACACAACACAAAGAAAAAGAAACAGATATATGGAGCCATTGAAGCATGAATGTGGCGTGGCAATGATAAGATTGCTGAAACCACTGGAGTATTACCAGAAAAAGTACGGCACTTGGATGTACGGTCTGAACAAGCTGTACCTGATGATGGAGAAACAGCACAACCGAGGTCAGGAAGGAGCCGGAATGGCATGTGTAAAACTTGGCACAAAGCCAGGTACGGAATATATGTTCCGTGAGAAGGCTGAAGGGGCTAATGCCATTACCGAAATATTCGGGAAAGTGCATGGCAAATATGCTGATTTGACAGACGAACAGCTGGCTGATGCAACTTTTGCACAGAAAGAGCTTGATTTTGCAGGCAATCTGTATATGGGACACCTGCGATACAGCACCACGGGCAAGAGCGGACTGACATTTGTGCATCCGTTTCTGCGCCGCAACAACTGGAAGGCAAAGAACCTGTGTCTGTGTGGAAACTTCAACATGACCAATGTTAACGAGATTTTTGACAAGATTACAGCTCAAGGACAATCGCCCAGAATCTACAGCGACACCTACATCATGCTGGAGTGGATGGGACACCGTTTGGACCGTGAGGTTGAGCGCAACTTTGTGGAAGCAAAAGAAAAGGGACTTGAGGGCACTGCCATCACCGATTATATAGACAATAATGTGAGGGTAGAGAATGTGCTAAAGACATCTATGACCGACTTTGACGGCGGTTATGTAGTTTGCGGTCTTACAGGCAGCGGCGAGATGTTCTCGATGCGCGACCCTTGGGGCATACGCCCGGCATTCTATTATATGGACGATGAGGTTGTGGCAGTTGCAAGTGAGCGTCCTGTGATACAGACCACGTTCAATCTTCGGTGCAGCGACATCAGGGAACTGACTCCCGGCGAAGCGGTTATAGTCAGAAAAGACGGTAAATGTTCCGTTGAGCGCATACTTGACCAGCGTGGTGACAGCGCATGCTCGTTTGAGAGAATATACTTCAGCCGTGGCAGCGACCGCGACATATACCGTGAGCGCAAACAGCTCGGCAATCTGCTTGTTCCGGCAATTCTAAAAGCAGTCGACAATGATGTGGACCACACTGTATTCTCATTCATTCCAAACACAGCCGAAGTGGCATACTACGGTATGCTCGGCGGCTTTAAGGAGTATCTCAACGAAAAGAAGATAGAAGAGATTGAGGCTATGACCGCAGCCGGCAAGGTGCCGTCACACGATGAACTGAGAAAGATTTTACAGTCGTATGTACGCTCTGAAAAAGTGGCGATAAAGGACATAAAGCTGCGGACATTCATAACCGAGGGCAATAGCCGCAACGACCTTGCATCGCATGTATACGACATAACCTACGAGGTGTTGGAGCCTGGAGTGGACAACCTCGTGGTGATTGACGACAGTATTGTGAGAGGAACTACACTGCGCGAGAGTATCATAAGGATTCTTGACCGTCTGCATCCGAAAAAAATAGTTATTGTAAGCTCATCACCACAGATACGCTACCCTGACTATTACGGAATAGACATGGCGCATCTGGAGGAATTCATAGCTTTCAGGGCATGCATGGAGCTGATAAAGGACCGCGGCATGGAAGACCTGCTTGAAAAGACATACCGTAACTGTAAGGCGGAGATGCAAAAGCCAAAAGAAGAAATGCGATGTTGTGTAAAAGACATCTATAAGCCATTTTCTGTGGACGAGTTGAACAACAAAATGGTTGAGATGTTGCGTTCTGAAGAGGTGACTGCGCCAATAGAACTGGTGTTCCAGAGCATTGAGGGATTGCATGAGGCAATACCCAACCACAAAGGTGATTGGTATTTCACTGGCAATTATCCTACACCTGGCGGCACAAAGCTTGTAAATCAGGCTTTTATCAACTATTATGAACAACGAAAGAAGAAGTGACATATTATACGAACAACATAGATAGTAAGAACAGGATAATGAAAAAAGTTACATTAGTACTTGACGACGGAACAAAATTCAGCGGCAAATCGTTTGGTTACGATGCACCTGTTGCCGGTGAGGTGGTTTTCAATACTGCCATGATGGGATATCCGGAGAGCCTTACTGACCCTTCGTATGCAGGACAGCTTATGGTTCTCACTTATCCGTTGGTGGGCAACTACGGCGTTCCTCCATTCACGGTGGAGCAGAATGGCATTGCCACATTTATGGAGAGTGACAAAATTTATGCCTCGGCGATAATCGTGAGCGACTACAGTACAGAATATCAGCACTGGAATGCTTGTGAGAGTCTTGCCGACTGGCTGAAGCGTGAGAAAGTGCCTGGAATCACAGGTGTTGACACACGCCAGCTGACAAAGGTGTTGCGTGAGCATGGCGTGATGATGGGTAAAATCCTGTTCGACGATCAGCCTGACAACATTCCGGAAGCCAGCTACGAAGGAGTGAATTTTGTAGATATTGTGAGCTGCAAGGAGGTTATACGCTACAACGAGGGAGCAGGCAAGAAAGTTGTGCTTGTCGACTGTGGCGTGAAGAACAATATAATAAGGTGTCTCATCAACCGCGGTGTGGAAGTGATACGTGTGCCATGGAACTATGACTACACAGGCATGGATTTTGACGGTCTTTTCCTTGGCAACGGTCCCGGCGATCCTGACATGTGCGAGGATGCCGTGAACATTATCCGCAAGCAGATGAGCATGAGCCGCAAGCCTATTTGCGGTATTTGCATGGGCAACCAATTGCTGGCAAAGGCAGGTGGTGCCACTATATATAAACTGAAGTACGGTCACCGTTCACACAACCAGCCTGTCCGTGAGGTCGGCACCAACCGTTGCTATGTCACAAGCCAGAACCACGGATATGCTGTTGACGCCTCTACGCTTGGCAAAGAGTGGCGTGAGCTGTTTGTGAACATGAACGATGGCTCAAACGAGGGCGTTTGTCATGTTGAGAATCCCTGGTTCACCAGCCAGTTCCACCCAGAGGCTTGTTCTGGTCCAGTTGACACAGAGTTTATGTTTGACCGATTTGTTGAGACTATAAAATAAGGAACGATGAAAGACGAAAATATAAAAAAGGTATTGTTGCTTGGCTCCGGTGCCTTGAAGATTGGCGAGGCCGGTGAGTTCGACTATTCTGGCTCTCAGGCATTGAAGGCCTTGCGTGAAGAGGGCGTGAAGACCATATTGATTAATCCCAATATCGCTACTGTACAGACAAGCGAGGGTGTTGCCGACGAGATTTATTTCCTGCCGGTACAGCCATATTTTGTGGAGCGTGTCATCAAGAAGGAACGTCCCGACGGCATTCTCCTTGCATTTGGAGGTCAGACTGCGCTCAACTGCGGTGTTGAGCTTTACAAGAGCGGTGTGCTTGAAAAATATAATGTCCGTGTGCTCGGAACTCCAGTGCAGGCAATCATGGACACAGAAGACCGCGAGCTGTTTGTGGAGAAACTCAATGAAATAGAGGTAAAAACCATCAAAAGCGAGGCTTGCGAGACTATAGAAGCTACACGTGAAGCTGCCAAAAAACTTGGCTACCCTGTAATTCTGCGTGCGGCATACGCTCTTGGAGGACTTGGCTCGGGATTCTGCGATAATGAGGAGGAGCTTGACAAGTTGGCAGAAAAAGCCTTCTCGTTCTCTCCACAGGTGCTTGTCGAGAAAAGCCTGAAAGGCTGGAAAGAGATTGAGTATGAGGTGGTGCGTGACCGTTACGACAACTGTATCACGGTGTGTAACATGGAGAACTTCGACCCGCTGGGCATACACACCGGCGAGAGTATCGTCATCGCTCCTTCGCAGACACTCACCAACAGTGAGTACCACAAACTGCGTGCTTTGTCGATAAAGATTATCCGCCACATCGGCATAGTGGGAGAGTGTAACGTTCAGTATGCCTTCGACCCACAAAGCGAGGATTACCGTGTGATTGAGGTAAACGCCCGCTTGAGCCGTTCATCTGCACTTGCCTCAAAGGCAACAGGCTATCCGCTTGCCTTTGTTGCGGCAAAGCTGGGTATGGGCTATGGACTGTTTGAACTTAAGAACTCCGTGACAAAAACCACGAGCGCATTCTTCGAGCCTGCTCTCGACTATGTTGTATGTAAGATTCCGCGCTGGGACCTTTCCAAGTTCCGCGGCGTTGATAAGGAACTCGGCTCATCTATGAAGTCAGTGGGTGAGGTAATGGCTATTGGCCGTACATTCGAGGAGGCAATCCAGAAGGGACTCCGCATGATTGGGCAGGGCATGCACGGATTTGTGGAGAACAAGGAGCTTGAGATTGCCGACATTGATGCTGCACTGCGCGAACCCACAGACAAGCGTGTGTTCATTATCTCAAAGGCAATGCACAAGGGCTACACCATCGACCAGATACACGACTTGACAAAGATTGACAAATGGTTCCTGCAGAAACTGAAACACATCATTGACATAGACGAACACCTGAAGTCGCTTCGCAGTGTTAACAATCTTGACAAGGAAACACTGCGTGAAGCTAAGGTTTACGGATTCACCGATTTCCAGATAGCTCGTGCCGTTGGCTTGGAGGCAGAGATGAAGAGCATGGCGAAGGCTGGACTTGCAGTGCGCTCACTCCGCAAGAGCTATGGAATACTGCCTGTAGTGAAACAGATTGACACTCTTGCTGCAGAGTATCCAGCACAGACAAACTACCTTTACATTACATATTCCGGCACAGAGCACGATATAAAGTTCCTCGGCGACAAGCGAAGCATTATCGTGCTTGGTTCGGGCGCTTACCGCATCGGTTCATCAGTGGAGTTCGACTGGTGTGGCGTTCAGGCACTTAACACCATACGCAAGGAAGGCTACCGCTCGGTGATGATAAACTATAATCCTGAGACAGTATCAACAGACTACGACATGTGCGACCGTCTGTATTTCGATGAGCTGACATTCGAACGTGTGATGGATATCATTGAAATGGAGAATCCTCATGGTGTGATTGTGTCTACCGGCGGTCAGATTCCAAACAACCTTGCCATGCGACTTGACGGGCAACATGTGCCCATACTTGGTACATCGGCAAAGGACATTGACAATGCCGAGGACCGTGCCAAGTTCTCTTCGATGCTGTCACGCAACGGCATCGACCAGCCTGCATGGAGCGCGCTTACATCTATGGACGACATCAACGAGTTTATCAAGGAGGTCGGCTTCCCTGTGCTTGTCCGTCCCTCGTATGTGCTTTCCGGTGCTGCCATGAACGTATGCTCAAATCAGGAGGAGCTTGAGAAATTCTTGAAACTGGCTGCCAATGTGAGCGAAGATCATCCTGTGGTGGTATCACAGTTTATAGAGCATGCCAAGGAAGTGGAGATGGACGCAGTGGCAAAGAACGGCGAGATTGTTGCCTACGCCATCAGTGAGCACATCGAATTTGCAGGTGTTCATTCCGGCGATGCCACTATCCAATTCCCTCCGCAGAAACTGTATTGCGAGACAATCCGCCGCATAAAGCGTGTGAGCAAGGCAATCGCCAAAGAGCTGCACATCAGCGGTCCGTTCAACATTCAGTTCCTTGCCCGCGATAACGACATCAAGGTAATTGAGTGTAACCTCCGCGCTTCACGTTCATTCCCGTTTGTAAGTAAGGTTTTGAAAATTAACCTTATAGAACTTGCCACTAAAGTGATGCTTGGACTTCCTGTGGAAAAGCCCTCAAAGAATCTGTTCGACCTCGACTATGTGGGTATCAAGGCAAGCCAGTTCTCATTCAACCGTCTGCAAAAGGCAGACCCTGTGCTTGGCGTTGACATGGCTTCAACTGGCGAGGTTGGCTGTCTGGGAGATGACACAAGCTGCGCATTGCTTAAGAGTATGCTGTCTGTTGGGCACCGCATACCAGAGCACACCGTACTTCTGTCAACAGGCAGCGCAAAGCAAAAGACCGAGATGCTCAACGCTGCAAAGATGCTCGTGAAGAACGGCTACAAAATTTATGCTACCGGCGGCACTTCGAGATTCCTCACAGAAAACGGCGTAGAGAACGAAATGGTGTACTGGCCTTCGGAAGACGGACAGCCGCAGGCACTCGACATGCTGCACGACAAGAAGATCGACATGGTGGTGAACATACCGAAGAACCTCACTCAGGGCGAGCTGAGCAACGGTTACAAGATACGCCGTGCAGCCATCGACCTGAACGTGCCTCTTATCACCAACAGCCGCCTTGCAAGCGCGTTCATTACCGCTTTCTGTACAATGTCCCTCGACGACATTACAATAAGGAGTTGGAACGAGTATAAATAAAAAGTCTCAAAAAAATTTGGTAGTTACAGAAAAAAAGGTTAATTTTGCACAGAATAATTAAAAACTGGCAACAGGCTTGACTATATGGAAGATATTCTTCAATCAAAACTAAACCGCAGCGACTATAAGATTCTTATAGTTGACGATGTGGTGAGCAACGTTCTTCTGCTGAAGATATTGCTCACCAACGAAAAGTTTCAGGTACTTACCGCCAACAATGGTAAGGTGTGTATCGACGTGGCAAAACGAGAGCATCCCGATTTGATATTATTAGATGTGATGATGCCCGAATTGAACGGTTTTGACACTGCGGTTATCATGAAGCAGGACGAGGACGTGAAGGATATACCTATTATATTCCTTACAGCCTTGCACAACACTCAGGACCTTGTAAAGGGATTCAAGTGCGGAGCAAGCGACTTTCTCACCAAGCCTTTCAACAAAGAAGAACTTCTGATGCGTGTGATGCACCAGATTTCGCTTGTGGCGGCGCGCCGGCTCATACAAAAGCAGTATGAGGAGCTGAAGGCCACCATCAACAACCGCGACAAGATGTATTCTGTGATTGCTCACGACCTGCGTTCACCAATGGCAAGCATCCGAATGACGCTCAACCTGCTGGTCAATGTGCTGTCGCCCGATGTCATTGGTCCGGAAATGTTCGAGCTTATTGACAACGCCAACAAGGAGACAGAGGAGACACATGACCTGCTGGACAACCTGCTGAAATGGACAAAGAGCCAGACAAGCGCACTCCATGTGGCATTTCAGGATTTTGAGCTTAACGATGTTTTGCCCGGTGTCATCGACATATTCAAGATGATAGCTGAAAGCAAGCACATCACTCTGAATCTTGACCTTGGTACTGAGAACCTTGACGTGCATGCCGACAAGGATATGTTCAACACCATAATCCGCAACTTCATGAGCAATGCCATAAAGTTCAGTCACGAAAACAGCAGCATTGACATATCTGTCAGCCACGTTGACAACTTTGCAAAGATTTCCGTAAGAGACCATGGTGTGGGCATATCGCAGGAGCGCATAGAAACACTTTTCAGTGCCGGTACAAGTACTGCCGGAACACGCAATGAGGAAGGCAGCGGACTGGGCTTGCAGCTTTGCAAGGACTTTGCAGTGAAGATTGGCGGCGATGTCATGGTGGAGTCTGTGCAGGGAGAGGGTAGTACCTTCAGCGTATTAATACCTATAGTGAAGAAATAGTAAAAGTGGAACGGCCAGCTTTTTCAAACGCTGGCTGTTCCCATAATTTTAAATAATAAAAGAGTAAATAAAAAGATGAAAGCATTTGTTTTTCCCGGTCAGGGAGCACAATTTGTCGGAATGGGTAAGGACTTGTATGACAACAACCCATTGGCAAAGGAACTGTTTGAAAAAGCTAATGACATTCTTGGCTATCGCATTACCGATATCATGTTCAACGGTACTGACGAGGAGCTGAAGCAGACAAAGGTGACACAGCCGGCAGTATTCCTGCACAGTGTTATCAAGGCATTGTGTCTTGGCGACGAGTTTGCACTGGCAATGGTCGCCGGTCACTCCCTCGGCGAGTTCTCAGCACTTACAGCTGCCGGTGCATTGAGCTTTGAGGACGGTCTTAAACTGGTTTATGCCCGTGCTATGGCAATGCAGAAGGCTTGCGAGGCTGCTCCTTCCACAATGGCGGCCATCGTTGGTTTGCCAGATGAGAAAATCGAGGAGATTTGTGCTGGAATCAACAGAGAGGGACACGTGATTGTGCCTGCCAACTACAACTGTCCAGGACAGCTTGTAATTTCCGGTAACGTGGAGGCGGTAAACGAGGCTTGCGAGCAGCTCAAGGCTGCCGGCGCAAAGCGCGCGCTGCCTCTGAAGGTTGGCGGAGCTTTCCACTCACCGCTCATGCAGCCTGCAAAGGACGAGCTTCAGGCAGCGATAGAAAAGACTGTAATCAGCGCTCCTAAGTGTCCTGTATATCAGAATGTTGACGGCAAGGCACACACCGAGCCTGAGGACATTAAGGCAAACCTTATAGCTCAGCTCACCAGCAGCGTGCGCTGGACATCATGCGTTCAGAACATGATAGCCGACGGTGCCGACGACTTCACAGAGTGTGGACCGGGCAAGGCTCTGCAGGGCATGATTGGCCGCATCGACAAGACCGTAACCGTACAAGGCATTCAATGAGTAAAATCGTAATTTATCAGATATTCACACGACTTTTCGGCAATCGTAACACCACTCGCAACGAGAACGGTACGATTGCCGAAAATGGTTGTGGAAAATTTGCGGACTTCAACGCCAAGACATTGAAGATATTCCGCGATATGGGCATCACCCACGTTTGGTATACCGGCGTGATACGCCATGCCTCAAAGACCAACTATACAGCCTACGGCATTCCGGCACAGCATCATGCAGTGGTAAAGGGAAATGCCGGCTCGCCATACGCCATCACCGACTATTACGACGTAGATCCCGACCTTGCCTCTGACGTTGACAAGCGTATGAGCGAGTTTGAGGCTTTGGTAAAGCGGACCCACAATGCCGGCTTGAAGATGATTATCGACTTTGTGCCCAACCACGTGGCACGCCAGTACAAGTCGGTATGCAAGCCAAAGGGAGTGGCGGACCTTGGTGAGAACGACAACGTAGATGAAGGCTTCTCTCCGCAAAACAACTTCTATTACTGTCCTGGCTGTTCGTTTGAGCCATACATCGACAAGCAGGCTACCGAGCGCTATGCCTACACCGAAATACCGGCAAAGGCTACAGGCAACGACCATTTTGACAATCATCCGGGCATGAACGACTGGTATGAGACGGTGAAGCTGAATTACGGCGTGGATTACTGGACACACATAGGGCACTTCGACCCTATTCCCGACACTTGGCTCAAGATGACCGACATACTGATGTTCTGGGCAGCCAAGGGCATCGACGGCGTGAGGTGCGACATGGCGGAGATGGTTCCCGCCGCCTTCTGGGCATACGCCACGGCAAAGGTGAAGGAGCAGTATCCTGACTTCATCTTCATCGGTGAGGTATACAATCCCGCTGAATACCGCAACTATATCCATAGCGGGTTCGACTACCTGTACGACAAGGTTGGAATGTACGACACACTGCGTGCCGTGACCTGCCATCAGTGTGGGGCACAGGCTATCACCGGTTCATGGATGGCTACCGACGACATTGGCAGGCACATGCTTTATTTCCTTGAGAATCATGACGAGCAGCGCATTGCAAGCGACTTCTTTGCAGGAAACGGATGCAAGGGCGTACCGGCTATGATTGTCTCGGTGCTTATGAACACCAACCCCTTCATGCTGTATTTCGGCGAGGAGTTTGGCGAACGCGGCATGGACAAGGAGGGATTCAGCGGACGCGACGGACGGACCACCATTTTCGACTATTGGAGTGTGGACACCATTTGCCGTGCGTCGTGGGATGCCCTCAGCGACGAGGAGAAATATCTCAAGGCCATTCACAGCAAGGTGCTCAATATTGCCAACAATGAGGATGCCGTCTGCAACGGACGCTTCTACGACTTGATGTACGCCAATCCCTGGTCGGAAAAGTTTGATTCAAATCGTATATACACGTTCTTGCGCCGCAGCGATAAAGACCTGATTTTGGTTGTGGCAAACTTCGACGACTGCAACAAGGATGTAAGCGTAAAGATTCCGGCACACGCCTTCGAATTTCTCAATATTGGAGAAAAGACAACAGACGCCACCGACCTGCTTTCTGGCGAAACCGTTACGGCAGAGCTTAAAAAGGACTGCGAGATAGAGGTGAGCGTTGCCGCACGCGGCGCAGCTGTGCTTAAACTTACAAATGTATAAAGGATTAGAAATTCTTTAAAACCATAGATTATGAATTACGAGGAATTGGTTAACTCATACGCGTCGAACGGCAGCAGTCAGCAGCCCACCCCGATAGGTGTATTGCAGAAACGCCGTGCAGACACAAAGTTTGAAACGGTTCTCACCCTGCATAAGTGGCTTGCCTCTGATGCCATATTTTCGTCACAGCTCAGGAAGGAATGTGCGGAAATATCTGAAATAAAAGGCAAATATCAGGTGCCGTTTTCCCTTGACGACAAGGCTTCCGAGCTGTTGATAGGGCAGGGGAGCTACGTTTCGTTGGAGCAGTTTTTCAACGAAAATCCTGCAAAGTGTGCCGACGCAAAGTTCGTCCGCAATCTGTTTTGCCAGATTGTGGAGTGGGGCAGCGAGTACCATTCCCGTGACATCTTCCATGTGTGTTTCAGTCCGCGCAATGTCTTTGTGCAACGCAAAACCTGCCAGCTGGCTCTCATCAGCCACGGCTCATACTATCTGCACGGCAATAATCTCAGGGAATTGTATAAAGACGATCTCAACTACATAGCCCCGGAGGTGATGTCAGGGACTGCCGACGAGCGTTGTGACGTCTATTCTGTGGGCAAGCTCCTTCAATTCATCTTTAACTTCACAGAAATTCCGTTTGCCTATAAGCAGGTAATATCCAAGTCTACGGAGATTTTGCCAGAGGACAGGTATGACTCGCTTGAAAATATGCTGTCGGCGTTAAACCGCCGTAAGAACATGATAAGCTCCATAAAGGAATTTAGTGTTGCGGCAGGCATAGCCTTGATTATTGTCGGCATGTATTTCTCGGTGGGAGCGGTACAGAATCAGGTGGAATATGTAAAGCCTGCTCCGGCTGATGCCACCGAGGACATGCTGGATAACAATTTTGACCCGACAGCAGCCATTGAGATACTCACTTCCGACACAGCGTCGACACTGACTCCGGAAAAGCAGAAGCAGCTTGACGAATTTAAGGCAAAGGCTGCCGACATTTTCCGCCGCAGATATGAGAAAGAGGCAGAGCGCGTTCTGTCACGGATATATGGAAGAAAGTACAGAAACACAAGCAACAAGAATTTTGTGGATGCAAATCAGGATGCCATCAGCGAGCTGATACAAAAGCAGACCGATATTGCCGCACAGACAGGCATTGACCCGGGCACAAGCCAAAAAATTGCGCAGGAAGTGATTGACAAGGTGTCAACACGGCTGCAGGACGCACAATACAAATAATACAAAAAACAAACTATAGGCAGGCAGCAAGCCTGATATTTAAGGTATCAAAAAAATTAAAGATAAATATTATGAGAAGTAGAACAACAACATGGTTTGAATGTAAAATACGTTATGAGAAAACCACCGAGGACGGCATGCAGAAGAAAGTGACCGAGGGGTATGTGGTTGACGCGCTCAGTTTCACCGAAGCTGAAAACCGCATCATGGAGGAGATGTCATCGTACATCAGCGGTGAGTTTACCATCACCGACATAAAAAAGGCAAACTACAGCGAGGTGTTTTTCAGCGACCTTGACTCTGCCGACAAATGGTACAAGGCACGCCTGCAGTTTATAACCCTGGACGAGAAGAGCAACAAGGAGAAACGCTCAAACGTGAATTACCTTGTAAATGCCGGCTCGTTCACAGGTGCAGTGAAAAACATAGAGGAGGCTATGAACGGCACAATGATTGACTATGTTATCGCATCGGTGG
>JAUNSB010000041.1:0-33594 GCA_030539375.1 Prevotella sp. | reverse complement strand
AGACTCATTATACACGCGTTCGGTTCTTGTCTTGTGCTTCATTGTCACTTCTTTTTGAGCTCCGAAAGTGACAACTTTTTCTAGTATAAGTCAGGCGTCACACTCCGTGACATCAGAATAATACTGCATTAAAAACTCAGTGATCTGCTTTGTGGTAAATTTAAACATACCAGAGTAGTTACTTCCTATTGCAAAATAATAAAAAAATCCTAAAAACTTGGTTTTTCGGAATTTTTTATATAATTTTGTCCCAAAATAAAAATGACAGAGTGATTATGGAAGAGACAACCGTCAGACAAAAGCCCCGCCGCATTCCCTACGGCATGATGAACTTTGTGGCAGTCCGCGAGGACAACTGTTACTATGTGGATAAGACCCGGTTTATAGAGAAAGTGGAGGATGCCAACAAATTTTTCTTCTTCATCCGCCCCCGCCGTTTCGGCAAGAGCCTCACCATGTCGATGCTCCGTCATTATTACGACATCAATCAGGCTGACAAGTTTGAAAAACTTTATGGCGACCTCTACATAGGCAAGAATCCAACGCCAAACCACAACAAGTTTCTCGTCATACACCTCAACTTTGCGGTCATCGACGCCGAGCTCGGCAACTACCGCAGTTCTATGGACTCGCATTGCAGAACTGAGTTTGAAAGGTTCGGCAGGAGATATTCACATTTGCTTCCATCATACTTTATGGAGATGCTAAAGGAAAAAGATGGAGCTGTGGAACAGTTGGATTTTTTATATAAGACGTGCGAGGATGCAGGACTGAGGGTATACCTCTTCATCGATGAGTACGACCACTTCACCAACAACATCCTCTCCGATGCATCACAACTTGATGAATACAAGCAGGAGACGCACGGCACGGGCTACCTGCGCACTTTCTTCGACACAATCAAGGCAGGAACTGACACTGCGATAGAGCGTGTGTTCGTAACAGGAGTGAGCCCTGTGACTCTCGATGACCTGACCAGCGGCTTCAATATCGGCACTAACTACTCACTCGCTTACAGATTCAATGAGATGGTGGGATTCACCGAGCAGGAGGTGCGTGAGATGCTTACGTACTATTCCACCCAGTATGAGTTTCACAACACTGTCGACGAGCTGATAGAGACGATGAAACCCTATTATGACAACTATTGCTTTGCAAAAGAGGCATACGGCGAGACAACGATGTACAACTCCAACATGGTGCTCTCGTTCCTCTACAAATATATTGACAACAGATGCCGTATACCTGACAGAATGCTTGACGAGAACATACGCACTGACTACAACAAGCTGCGCATGCTGATACGCAAGGACAAGGAGTTTGCGCATGATGCTTCCGTCATACAGACACTGGTGTCGCATGGATTCGTCACAGGAGAGCTAAAAGAGGGCTTCCCTGCTGAGAACATTGCCGACAACGACAACTTTGTCAGTCTGCTCTATTACTTCGGACTGGTGACAATAGGCGGCATTCATCGTGGCAAGCCCAAGTTGGTGATTCCCAACGAGGTGGTGCGTGAGCAGATTTACTCTTACCTTCTCGACAACTATCACGACAACAACCTTCAGTCAGACAGATATGAGCTTAGACAGCTGGAGGAGAACATGGCATACGACGGCAACTTCAAGCCTTTCTTCCAGTACATAGCCGACAGCATCTACACCTTTGCCTCACAGCGTGATCGTCAGAAAGGTGAGGCTTTCGTGCATGGCTATACTCTTGCCCTTACGAGCCAGTGCAGTTACTACCGTCCCATCTCCGAGCTTGACAATCAGGGCGGCTATGCCGACATTTTTCTCCGTCCCTTTTATGAGATATACCGTAGTATGGAGCACTCGTACATCATCGAATTGAAATATCTCAAGAGCCAAGCCACCGATGAGCAGGTGGCAGCCGCCGTGGAGCAGGCAAAGTCGCAGGTATGCCGCTATGCCGACACTGTCACCGTTGGCGAGAGCATCGGACAGACTACGCTCCACAAGGTATATGTGGTGTATCGCGGTGTAGAGATGGTGGCTTGTGACGAAACCGGTAATTAGGAAAACAGAATCATAAATTATTACCTCAACAATTTTTATTGCCACTGCCATTTTCCCAAAATAGAGGGCGTGCCTTCACGGCACACCCTCTATCAACTAAATTTAAAAAACTCACATTGTATATTAAAGCAATATACGTGATTTAATATCCATGATTCTGCTTGATAAGCGAGTAGTCAAGAAGAAATCAAGACAGTCTGTGGGATTGGTAGATTAAAACCATTTCCCTTAAATCAATATTGTAACATCCAAATGTTAATTCCATCCCGGATTCTGCACAAGGTTCGGGTTCTTGTCCATAACCGTTTGTGGGAATGGGAAGTACTCATGCTTGCCAGCCTTGAAGCCAACTGTAAATCCAGCATCCTTTGCAGCATGACTTGAAACCGTATAGAAACGGCTGTTTGCCTCTGTACCATGTTCCCATGTCACCTTCTCGTCTCCAGCAGCAGGAGCACGGAACAACTTGTCGAATACGTGAGGAACATCGCTTCCTACTGCTTCCAGACGGCTGATAGCCTTCTGGTCCTTCCAACGCATAACGTCGAACCAGCGGCAGCCCTCAAGCCAAAGCTCGTATGACTTCTCTTTCTTCAATACTTCCATATCCACGCTTGCGCTGATTGTCTGTGAGCCGGCACGCTCCTGAATCATGTTGATGTAGGTCTTGGCGGTTGCGGCGTCACCAGTCTGGATGCAAGCCTCAGCATAGTTGAGGAGCACCTCGGCATATCGCATGATGAGATAGTTGTTCAGGCGGATATTGTCGCCATAAACCTTGCCGCCAGTGTCAGCACCACGGATTATCTGCTTGAATGCGAGCCAGAAAGAGTTGCCGTAAAGTCCCTGTACAGGATCATTGATACCTACGTCCTTGCTGGCTTTCTTCTGCTCAAGAGTCATCTTATTGAGAGCGTCATCAGCATACTCCATGTCATAAACGGCATCGTCGATATGCTTGAGAGTAGCGTCGAAGCGGTGTGAGTGGCCGTCATTGGCGAAGAACTCATCACCAAACCACTGCGGAACACCTAGTCCGCCCCATCCGTCGAGACCGCCGCAATATACATTGGCGGGATTCTTCACGAAGTTACCGGCACGCCAGTTCCAGGCATTTGCCTCCATCCATGATGAGCGCTGAATCATTCCGCTCCATCCGCTCTTGCCAGCGTTATACTCAAAGTTGATTTCAAACACCTTCTCCTCGTTACCGTCACCTTCGATATGGAAGTTGTCCATATAGCGGTCGCCAGGCACAAGGGCATACTTGCCTGAGTCGATCACCTTCTTCAGGGCAGCCTTAGCCTCAGCATATTTGCCTGCGAAAAGGTAAGCTTTGCCAGCAAGAGCCCATGCAAAGCCCTTGGTCACGCGCACAGCACCGTCAACATCTGATGTGCTCTTGCGCTCGTCGAGGTCGGTGGCAGCCTCCTCACACTCCTTGGCAATCCACATGATGAGTTCCTCGTGTGTCATAGGATTCTCAGGATCCTTGTCGCAGTTGTATGGAAGAGCGTCGCCGGGAAGAACATGGTCAACAAAAGGAGGAGTATTCCAAAGGTTAGCAAGCAGGAAGTAGTCGTATGCACGGAGCACACGTGCCTCAGCCACACAACGTTTCTTGACAGGAGTATCTGCATCCTTGAAATAGTTGGTCACGAGGTTGCAGGTATATACAGAGAGATAAATACCGGAATACAGGAACTTTGGAGCCTCAGCCTCAGTGTCATATCGGAATTCGTTGAGCATACCGCTGAACTCATGGTCGCCATAGTTTCCGCTGGCATATAGCACATCGTCGCCACACATATTGACCAAAATCTTATAAGGAGTGTAAATGCCGGGACCTCCCATGTCTGGCTGACGACCCACAACATTGCACATAAATCCTTCGTATGCGGCTGCGAGTGCAGCCTCAGCATCGCCATCTGTCTTGTAGAAATTTTCTATTGAGGTGACACCTTTCTGCTCTATATCAAGCTGGTCCTCGCATGATGTGAATGCGACGGCTCCCATAGCAAGAGCCAGGACTGAATATAATGTCTTTTTCATTGTTCTTTAATGTTTTTAGAGTTAGAATGTAACGTTAATACCTAATACCACTTTCTTGGATGTAGGATAAGTACCATTGTCGAAGCCACGGGATGCTCCGCTGTTTATAGAAGCAGTTTCAGGATCTGCACCCGGATACTTGGTGATGGTGAAGAAGTCGTCAAGCGATGCGTAAACACGTAGACTGTTTACGAGGAACGACTTTGTCAGCTTAGACGGCAGAGTGTATCCCAGCTGAATCTGCTTGAACTTAAAGTAAGAACCGCTGAACACGGCTGCGTCAGAGCTGAAGAAAATCCAGTCGGTGGCAACCTTCTTCATATCAGGATATTTTGCGGCAGTGTTGCCTTCTCTCCATGAGTCTCTCCAATAAGTGTTGATACCGTTGATGAGCGGACGGTCGGCAGATACCATGAGGTTGTAGATCTTGTTGCCCGCCGCACCTGTACCGAATACAGAGAAGTCGAAACCTTTATATTCAAGGTTGATGGTGATACCGTAGGTGAACTTAGGAATACCTGCGCCGAGGAACTGCTTGTCCTCCTCGCCTGGAGCCTTGGTTATCTCGCCATTCTTGGTATAGTACTGGGCGCTGCCGTCCTCTGCCACACCGGCATACTTGTAGCCGCGGAAATACCATACAGGATATCCCGCCTCAAAGGTTGGCTTAAGCTGGTTGTTGAATCCGTCGATACCAATCTCAGTAAGACGGTTGACCATTGCCGACACCTCTTTTACCTCATTCTTGAGGGTTGATACATTTGCATTTACGCTATACTTGAAGTCACCGATATGGTCTCTCCAGCCAAGCTCGATGTCAACACCAGTGTTGAGCACCTTACCAGAATTGATAACCGACTTGCTCACACCTATTTCAGGCAGAGGGGCAATCTCGATAAGGAGGTCCTTGGTGGTCTTGCGGTACCAGTCAAGCCCGAATGTCAGACGGTCGTTGAGGAAACGTGCGTCAACACCGAAGTCAAGCTGCTCAGAAGTCTCCCATGTCAGGTCAGGATTT
This sequence comes from Prevotella sp., assembly GCA_030539375.1. Classification (GTDB taxonomy): domain Bacteria; phylum Bacteroidota; class Bacteroidia; order Bacteroidales; family Bacteroidaceae; genus Prevotella. Next base: position 28,485 of record JAUNSB010000041.1, on the reverse strand, counting down.
GCAAGACCTGTAGGCTTGGAGCCGAGAGTGAGAGTACCGTCTCCCTTTGAAGGATTGAACTGGTAGAAGCTCTGGTTTAAGGCAATTGATGAAGAATAACGATAGTTGTTGAGGATATTCACGTTACCGTTCTTACCCCAAGAAGCACGCAATTTCAAGAATGAGACAGCATCGCGGCTTACAGACTCTTTGAAGAACTTCTCGTTGCTGATTGCCCATCCTGCAGACACAGATGGGAAGTTACCCCAGCGTGCATCCTTTGAAAGCTTTGATGAGTCGAAAGCATCGCGGCGGAAGTTAAACTGCAGATAGTAGCGGTTGTCGTAGTTATATGACAGACGGCCGAAATATGACAGTTCAGTGGCATCGCCAGGAGCATTGCCTACGCTCTTTGTGGCATCGGCGAGCAGATAGTCTATATAGCGGAAATTAGGAGCATAGTCAGACAGAATGTTGGCACCTGTAGATGATATAGAACTGTTGTCCCAATGATTTTTGGTGAACGACATACCAACCATTGCGCCTATAGAGTGTTTGCCGAAATCCTTGTTGAAGTTGGCAAAGTTTTCCCACTGGTAGTAAAGACCGTTGTTCGTCTGTGCCTCGATAGTGTATTGCTCGCTATGAGCCATTGTTGACAGCCAGAAAGGAATTTCATAATTGTGATAGTTGCTCTGGGTGATGCGGTAGCCAAGGCGCGATGTGATAGTCAGACCGTTGACAGGCATCAAATTAGCAGCTACAGTACCACGTACATTGATACCACTGCGCTCTTGGTCACGGCGGTCACGCTGATAGAGCGGGTTACCTGTTGCATCCTCTATATATTTAGATGTACCGTACCAGTCATTGTTGTGGTTGGGATCTGTTGGAACCGGACCTCCGGCATCCACCTGTGCCTTCATCAGAGGAGCGAGATCGTTGTAGTCGCTGATATAGGCGGGAGTAAGCGGATCAATGGACACCACAGAGTTGAGCAAAGAACCATAACCTTTTGTAACGCCCTTGGTTTTCCATTTTTCAAAAGACGTATTGGCTGTGACGTTCAGCCACTTTGTTATGTTATAGTCGGCATTAATTTGTCCGGTTATACGCTTGTAAACGTCTTTGTCGCCCTTTACAATACCGTTGTTGTTGAGAATGTTGAGACTGGCAAGGAAATGCCCTTTGTCATTACCGCCCTGCAATGTGATGCTGTGCTGATGGGCAAGCGAGTTCTCAAACACCTCGTCGTACCAGTTGGTATTCTGTCCCTTATAGTTGTTGGTTTTGAGCAGTTCATCGGTCATATCGCCAAGATACTTATGATACTCGATATATTCGGGAGCATCGAATAAGTCTGCACGCTTACCGAGCGACTGAATTGTGAACTTGCTGCTATAGGAAATCTGTGACTTCCCATTTCCTTTTGCTCCGCTCTTGGTCGTGATAAGAACTACGCCATTACCAGCCTGAGCACCATAAATTGCAGCAGAAGCGGCATCTTTCAGAACCTCCATTGATTCTATCATAGAAGGGTCGAGATATTGGATATTGTCAACTTTCAGACCGTCAACAATAAGCAATGGACCAATATTTCCGCTGTTTGATGAATAACCGCGAATACGGATGTCGGCTGCCTCGCCTGGACCACCTGAGTTGATAATCTGAACACCTGCAGCCTTACCCTGAAGAGCGGCACCGGCATCAGTTGTCGACAATCCCTTGATGTCATCTGACTTGATAGATGCCACAGAACCGGTGAGGTCGGACTTCTTCTGGATACCGTAACCGATAACAACGACATCGTTGAGGGTTGTGTCTTCAGGTTTCAGAACAATGGTCAGGTTCTTCTGCCCCCCCACATTCACGTTCTGTGTCTCATATCCTAAATAAGATACAGATAATTGCGCATTGGGGTTTGTACTTACTTGAAAATGTCCGTCCAAGTCGGTCACAGTAGCAACTTTGGTACCGACTACTCTTACGGTAGCACCAATGACTGGGTCGCCATTTTCATCATTCACTAATCCTTTTACTATGTTCTGAGCCGAAATTCCCAGGGGGAACAAACAGAACAGGAAAAGCATCATCACTAACGGCTTTTTGGTTAATTTAAAATTCATCATAGTGTGAATTGGTTTAAAAAATTAGGTAAAAATCTGCGGCAAAGGTACGGTTTTTAAAGAAAATGCTCTTTGTCTCATGTAACAAATACGTTTTATTTTATAACTAAAAGCAAAAAAACGTGTATTTTTTGATATTTCTTCATGAAAAATCGCGTTTTTCGTGTATTTTTATAAATTTTTTCTAATTTTTTTTGAGGGTGTGTCAAAATGAAAACAAGTAATCATAATGACACACCTTGGCTTACAGTCCCACAATCCATCAAAAGCAATAGGCCCAGAAAGAATCTGGATAAAGAGACCTCATGCGCGCCACATCACCTTTCTTAACCAATGTCATCACTTTCTTGAAATCCTCCTGGACGTCACGGCTGATGGAATATTCCCGCAACACTTCCGGCTTACTGACCGACACCAGCATAAGGGCTTCCTGATAGTAACGGGGAATACGCTCGCCATGGGCATACTGAGTTGTTGCTATCACCTGAAAGGCAGATAAGAACTCTTTATCGTTCTTATCTGCAAGAAGACCGCAAAGAAACATATCGGCATACTTGCGGTTGTCTGGATAACGGTTGTACATTTCCGCAGTCACCTTCAAAATGCTCGTGGTATAAAACTGCTCGCCCTTTTCCTCAAATACCGGCTTTGCATTCCTTATTGCCTCCAGCTGCGGTTTTCTCTCTTCCACCCACCCTTTCATTACAGTGGAATGACTCAATATATCCATATACTTCTTTGCCAGTGCATAGTTCTTTGTCTCCAGATTTGTTTCCGCCAAACGTCTGAGCACAGTAAAACTGGTTCCAAACTCCGATTGTATCTGCTGTTGAAACGTCTGATGAATCACTTCATTCGGCATTTTCAGGGAGCGAAACAACATTGCATTGTAGTTGCGGCACATCGGCTCCTCACGGCCTTTAAACCAAAGGTCTTTTGAGTCAGTCACGCTATACAGAAACACATTGTCGGCAAGCTGTCCTTTTTCCAACAATGCAAGCACGGCATAGCGGCGCGCTATCTCGTTCATCTGCGCCACCGCGGGAGTAGTCACCTCAAGAAGAGCGTCCCACTGCCGCGTCTCTGCAAGATATTCCATCTTCCATATATCCTGATATGCACGCCAGTTGCCGTCCTTAAAAACAAGATTATATACCACAAGCCACAGCATGACCACCGAGGCAACACCCCCAACCACGAAATTGGAAATGATACGGGGCATATTAATACGCCGACGCACTGCCAGCTTCAGGCACCATACAGAAACAGCAGCCAACAATGACCATAGACACCATTTCAACGATACAGTGAGATTGCTGTCCCAAAAACTCTGTTCCGCAAATATTGCCACAGGAATAAGCGCTGTCCACAACAGATGCAAAGGTCTGTAAAACAGGCATCTGACCACAACCACGCCGCAAAGGAACACAAACACTGCAAAAGCCGCCTCAATAGCCGCACCCAATGCAGGATAATAAAAAAACTGCAAAAGGAATGCTCCAATATATTTCAGGATGTCGTCAGGGAAAATAGCCGCCAGCATCATAGTATCGGACTGCGTGGTGAAATAACTATACCCCTCATACCAGATTATTGCATAATAAAAGTAAAAATACCATGCCGCCCATACACATACAAACAAGCACGCGGCATATATTGCAACAGCAGCTGCCGCAGATATTCTAATTCGTTTCATCATTGTATTATATTGTCTTCGCATTTAAACAGTTCCACGGTATTATCAGGCATATCCACCCTGCCGTCCATAAACTCTGGAATATTAAAGGATTTCAGTCTCAGTGTATTCAGACGGGGATTCTTTTGCGGCAGGAGGAAAGGCTTATGCGGCTTGCCGTTCTTGTCAAGATAGGCAATGAATACACGAGTGTATCTGCCGTCAAGCCGGCGGCTGGAGAACATCACCCACCTGCCATTCTCCGACCAGGAATGATAGCTCTCGGTATTCTCCTTGTCATTCCATACAGAGATGTCAACAGGCTCACCCGTATCGAGAAGCATCATCTTCAAGTCTGCCTCGTTATGCCAGATTGGGAATGTACCGAAGCCAGCAAGTGTAAAAAGCAGATACTTCCCGTCGGGAGAGATACGCGGGAACGATGCGCTGCCACCCTGTGTCCTTGCATTATACACTGTGTCTATCCTCTCTCCCAATTTGCCGCTGTTGCCGTCAAACTCCACACGCAATATGCTGTAGAACAAGTCCTTGCTCTTTTTCTTGCTTGCGGCTGAGCAGAAATAAAGCCATTTGCCGTCAGGCGACCATGAAGGGAAAGTCTCCATCGTCTCCTCGGTAAGGAAACGCGGGTCGGTTATGATTTTGTCCTCTTTTGTGTCATATAACACGAGGTCAGAGCTTTTATCGAATACCTCAAGCACCTGACGGCCCTGTCCGTAAAAATTCTGACGGGTCACATTAGACGAAAATGCAATATATCTGCCTCCCGGATGCCATGCCGGATAAGCAACACTCTTTTCCGGTTTAATCTTTCTCGTCCTGCCGTTCTCCAAGAATATTGTTCCGCCATTCGCCCCACGTGCATGAAACATCATACGCTTTGAGGAACGGTTCTGAAAATGATGACAGTTCACACAGGCACTTTTGGTGGTTTTGTTGGTCACCATCTCAACCTCCTCAAATGAGGCAAGCTCACGCTGATAGATGCCAATCTGTCTCCATGCCTCATATCCCGGCTCAATAAGCCGATAGGCTATCCATGGGTCAATACTGTCTTTTGTCACATTTATAGTGAATGGCTTGTATGTGACGCCATCGGAATTGGAGTCATTCCACACCGACACCTCTACATCGATTTTTCTTCCCGCCGCCTTTGCGGTCATGTCTTTCCATTTGTCAGCGGGAATGTCCACCACACCCTCGCTGCCGCATACCGCAGCCTGTTCATTACCGTCGATACTGAACACAGCCTGTATATGCTCCGCTTCTTCCACCATGAAGTTAAGCGGTGCGATATTCACAGGTATCGTCACGCCCTTGTAGTCGGGGAATATCGTTGGTTGCACGTCTGATGTTGCCGCAGCTTGTCTCATTCTTGTGCAACCCGACAACAATACACACACTGTCACCGACAGCACCGTAAAAACTGTTATTTTATATCTCATGGTCGTGTTTTTATAAAAGATGGTGTGTCAAAAGTATCTGGCACACCATCTTATATTTTTTCTGATATACAAAACACTAATTTATTTCTTTAGCATTTTCTTTCCATTTACGATATATACACCGGCAGGGAGAGTAGAGAAGTCGGTACCTTCTGCGAAGCGGCGTCCGGTCAGGTCGTAGATTCCCTTCTTGACAGTAGCAGGATTAGCCACCTCCACATTCTCAATACCCGTCTTCACACCGCCTAAGCCACGGACAAATCCAGCGTATGCATGCTTGCGGTAATAGTTAATGTCCCAGATACCTACAGGCTCGTTGGCACGCCATCCGCTACCGGCAGGAGAATCTGTAGGACACCAGTGGCAGATGCCCCACTGCTGCTCAGCAGGAATGATGGTGAGATACTGCTTGACAATCCATTCATAGTAATCAGCCATACGCTTATGCATGGACTCTGTCATGTTGGCCGTGTTGACAGTATTTCCACTTGCATCAACCATACCCATATCAAACTCTGACACGCGGCACAGCTTGCCGCTCTGAGCCATAAGCTTGAACATCTGGGTGATGTGCTTTTTGCGGTTGTTAAGGTCGTTGTCGCTCATACTGCATGAGATGTGCATCTGCGTGCCGATACCGTCAATCTTGGTAACGCCGTCAGCCTCCCATTTCTTAATCCAGTTGATAAGCGACTTCAGCTTCTTGTTGTCATCCCAGAAACTCTCAAGGTTATAGTCGTTGATGAAGAGCTTCACATCTTCAGGACCGTACTTACGGGCAAGGCGCACAGCTGTGCGGACATATTCGAGGTCGCCCATATAGTCCTGCCAGTAGAAGGCATCGCCGCCTACGTCCCATGTGCCACTGTTATACCCATTAGAATGCTGGAGAGTATAGTTTCCTGAGCCGTCATTGCCGTCGCCTGCGATTGCCTCGTTTACAACATCCCATGCCTTCACCTTGCCGCCACAGGCATTCATCATGCCCTTTATCCACTTATCCATGGCGTCGGTCAACACTTCGAGACGCTCCTCCTGTGTAAGAGGAATGCTGCTTGGAACATATACGTATGACAAGTTCTCGCAAATAGCAGGTGTCTCCACACCGCCGCGGTTTGTCTTTATTTTGAATGATGACACATCGGTTCCCTCAAGGTCACCGTTCTTGATTTTCTCCACACCATTAATCTTCAGGCTAACATTGTCGAAATAATAATTATTGGCAGCAGCAAGCTCATTAAGATTGAAAGCGATGCTCTTTCCTGCCTTGCTCAGCGTACCCGACAGCTTTATCGTCTTCCAGTCCGTGGTGAAAGGTATGTTGCCTAATGCCTCATAGTGTACATAGCTGCCTGGATTGTTGTGAATCTGTGTAGATGCTGTTGCTGCAATATCGGCACGCACATAGGCAGAGAACTCAAACTTTGCTCCTGCACTGAAACTGCCGGGCACTAACCAGAACTGATTATCATAAACTTCATCCACACGCTCCGTAGCCTCCACTTTCAGGCAGCGGCGCTCCTCGTTTATCGTCTTGCCCTTCTTCTGTTCCTCAAACTTGATGTCGCTTATGTATATATCGCCCACGAAATCACCGCATTGCAACATATAGAAATTGCTTGACATAGTGGGTTTGTAGTCACGGGTCACAATGTCCCAATCTGTGCCAAACGCCACATCGCCGCCAGGACCGCCACCCCAGTCGCCCAGTTTTGTGTGAAGCTTGCCTGCCGTGGTACCTTTCACCCTCATGCTCATACGATAGGTCTTTCCTTTCTCCATCACCATATCCGTACAAGCTAAGAACTGCACATCCCACGAGTTTGTATTCTTCTTCGTACAGTGAATCTTAAGTCCATCTTTAGCATCAAACGACAGCTTATAGCCATACTTAGACTCGTCTGCCTTCCACCCTACGCTCTGGTTAGTACGGAAATCCTTGCTGTAAACGGGCACATATACCGTCACATCACCGTCAGGAAGCTCTGGGGCCGGCTTGTCCTGCAGCAGTTTTAGCAGCCATCCCTTGGGCTGCTGCGAGTGCCATGCCAGTGTGTGTCCATAAACTTCAAGACCGTTGTCCGTTGCCGTGTTGACAAATTTAGTCACGTTGCTGAAGTTCATGTTACCATTGCCGTCCACACAACTTGCCATCTTCATGGCATTGCCCGCCACAGTCTCGTTGGCATTACGGTTGAGGCAGTTACGCACCGTTGTGTTGTTGAGATAGTCGTTCACAATGATTGCAAGTCCCATACGGAAGGTAGGGTACTTGTCTCTGTCGATGTACTCCTTCAGGTCGCCATATTCATCAAGATAACGATAATTATCGTCATTGGGCTTACCCTTTTCAAAGTTCTGCTGAGCCATGCCAGGCAAAGCCATACCGAGACAGAGGAGAAATGCGTTAATTTTCTTCATATTCAGTTATTCTAATCTAAATTATAATTATATTATAAAAACATGTGCAAAGGTACACAAAAAATCAGATATAAAGCTCTATTTTTTGTATCGCATTCTTTGCCTTATGTAACATTTGCCTATAAACACAAATATTACATTAAAAAAAACATTTCTAAATCTCGTCACATGCCACCATCTCCACGCCACGATACACCACATACACCTTGTGGAGCTTGGTCTGTCCGATGCTCTCGCCAACGGTGACAGTGTCGGCATAGCGGCACACCTGCGCCTTTGCCTGCTCCACGGCGGTTGCCACCTGCTCATCGGTGGCTTGGCTCTTCAGATATTTCAGCTCGATGATGTACGAGTGCTCCATGTCCGTGTAAATCTCATGAAGTGGACGGAGAAAGATATCGGCATAGCCACCCTGGTTGTCAAGTTCGGAGACAGGACGATAGTAGCTGCACTGGCTCGTAAGGGCAAGAGTGTAGCCATGCACGAAAGCCTCGCCCTTCTGACGGTCGCGCTGCGAGGCAAAGGTGTAGATGCTGTCGGCAATATACTGGAAGAAAGGCTTGAAGTCGCCGTCGTATGCCATGTTCTCCTCCAGCTGTCTAAGCTCATATCTGTCTGACTGAAGGTTGTTGTCGTGATAGTTGTCGAGAAGGTAAGAGTAAATCTGCTCACGCACCACCTCGTTGGGAATCACCAACTTGGGCTTGCCACGATGAATGCCGCCTATTGTCACCAGTCCGAAGTAATAGAGCAGACTGACAAAGTTGTCGTTGTCGGCAATGTTCTCAGCAGGGAAGCCCTCTTTTAGCTCTCCTGTGACGAATCCATGCGACACCAGTGTCTGTATGACGGAAGCATCATGCGCAAACTCCTTGTCCTTGCGTATCAGCATGCGCAGCTTGTTGTAGTCAGTGCGTATGTTCTCGTCAAGCATTCTGTCGGGTATACGGCATCTGTTATCAATATATTTATAAAGGAATGAGAGCACCATGTTGGAGTTGTACATCGTTGTCTCGCCGTATGCCTCTTCTGCAAAGCAATAGTTGTCATACCACGGCTTCATCGTCTCTATCAGCTCGTCGACGGTGTGATGGAACTCATGGAAAGTGGAATAGTATGTCAGCATCTCCCTCACTTCCTCCTCTGTGAAGCCAACCATCTCGTTGAATTTATATGAAAGAGAGTAGTTTGTGCCGATATTAAAGCCGCTGGTGAGGTCATCAAGGGTCACAGGGCTCACGCCTGTTACGAACACACGTTCTATCGTAGTGTCTGTTCCCGACTTAATCGTGTCGAAGAACGTGCGCAGATATCCCGTGCCGTGCGTCTCCTGCTTGTATTCATCAAGCCGTGAGGCATCCGACAGTATGTTGTTGGTGAAATGGTCATACTCATCAATGAAAAGATATATCCTCGCATTTGTCTTCTGAGCCTCACGATACAGATAATCCAGCTGCTCCACGCAACCTTCCCTCTTGTTCATCCCTTCCTTTATTCCTTCTGGAAGATACTGCTTGTAAACATCGCAGAAGTAATTGAACACATTGTTGCAATGCGCATCCATGGAACTGCGGTAGTTACCTAATTCTGCATCTATCACTGCGAAATTGAGTTTTATCACAAGGTACTTGTTGTGGTTAGGCGTAGGGTGCTTGCCTATGTACAAATCACCGTATAGCTTCTCAAACTTGTCCTCCATATTGATGTCATAATAATGATGAAGCATAGATATAGTCAGACTCTTGCCAAACCTGCGCGGACGGATGAAGAAGAAAAATTTGTTGGCGTCCTCCACCTTCTCCACAAACCTTGTCTTGTCCACATAATAGCAGTTATCCTCGCGGATTGCCACGAAGTTCATCATTCCGTATGGAATGCGGCGCGCCTTTTGTCTTGTATTCTTCTCTTCCATAATCACTTAGTGCAGCTAAATCTTTTGCAAAGATACATATTTTTATTTTTCCCAACAAATTATTTTGCCATTTTTATATAATTCAATGAAAAAAGTAACTACTCGTATCTACGCAGCTGTCATATTTTTACCACAGAGTCACCGAGTCACTGAGTTTTTTATGCAATATTATTCAGACGATGCAGAGTGTGACGCCTTAAAGGCATCAGGAGACACAGAGACATCAGCCGCCAAGACTCTGCGTCTCAAAATTTTTGCGCAAACCGAATGGATATATCCTGAGGTGCCGCCAAAAATCAGTAACACTAATGCCGACTGGCATTTTGCTCTGTGAGCATACAATAATAGTGCTAATAAAACAAAAAACTCAGTGTCTCAGCCTCTGTGGTTTTTTAAAAAAAAGATAGAGGTAGTTACTGAAAAACAGGTATTTAAGGCACAAAAGTAAGAATACACCAGATATAAAATGTCAATGCTGAATATATTCATGCCATATCTCTCCCGCAAGATATTTATCACTGCGGCAATGCAAATCGGCAACGCCTTCGCAGATTAATTGCGCTGTTTCCGAATTGTAGAATATCTCTGTTGCCTTTTCATACGAAACACCATACATGTTGCTTATTTCTTCTATGATTCTGGCATTTTTGGCGTCAATCAATATGTCCTTTACTTCATCCGTCATAACCGCTCACTTGATATATAGTGTAGTTCTGCATCTATTAGCTGTTGATTTCTCAAACAATATTGTATGTTAGGCTTTTCATAAATCAACCGTTTCAACGCTTCCTGTTTTGTAATCTCGCCAGAAAAGAACAAGTCTATAGTCCTGAAGACTTTGTCATTAGCAACACCACCAATGATGATATCATAGTGTGACTCTTCTTTTAACCCCTTTCGGCAATTATAAACATAATCCAACCAAGTTTCATTGTATTCCTCAAAAGACAAGATGTTCCAATTAGACAAATCATCATTCAGCTCAAATACATTCAACCACGCTTCACCGTTTCTTCTGATAAACCTGTTCGCATAATTAATAGCCTGTTGCTTATTTGTTGTAACATAAAAACCTTTTCCAAAGTCCAAAAAATCTCTGGAGTGATGTATATCGGGATTCGACACTTGTATATATGAAGTATGAAACACAATCATTACAATACTCCTTTCTCTTTCATGAACGAAGTCAAGTCTTCCATAAGATATTCACGTCCGAAAGTGTGGAGAACATCGTATGAGGGCACAATATAGCCATACAAAATACCCGACTTCATCAATTTTTGATAAACATCGCGGATTGGCAAATTCAGCCGTCTTGACAAAGAGCCAATACAATATGTAACGAAATCGAGTACGTTCTTGTTCATAATATTGTCGATAATTTTTTGCAAAGATACATATTTTTATTTTTCCCAACAAATTATTTTGCCATTTTTATATAATTCAATGAAAAAAGTAACTACTCGTATCTACGCAGCTGTCATATTTTTACCACAGAGTCACCGAGTCACTGAGTTTTTTATGCAATATTATTCAGACGATGCAGAGTGTGACGCCTTAAAGGCATCAGGAGACACAGAGACATCAGCCGCCAAGACTCTGTGTCTGTGGTTAATTTAAACATACGAAAACAACAGCAGCTACAATCCAACAAAGATGTAGCTGCTGTCATATTTATATATAGGTGTCAACAGGGTGTCAGCACCTATATTTGATAGGATGATTACTTAACAATATACTTGCTGCCATTCTTGATAACGATGCCCTTGTAATCCTTAGATACACGCTGACCTGCAAGGTTATATATAGCGTTAGAGCTATTCTTGGTGTCATTAACTACGCTGTTAATACCAGTCTCAGTACCAAATTCGTGTGCGGTATCACCGGCACCCTCCTTAACGTAGAAGTTCTTTGTGCCTTCCATATCAATAAGAGTCTCACTGTCATCCTTAAGCTTCCATACAATGTTCTTGATTGTATAATCACAAGCACCCTTGATTACAGCCATATTGAAATTGATAGCGTTCATCTCCACAGTTATGTTTCCGTCATCATCTTTTCCGACTGCCTCAGCAGGAATAGTGAATTCCTTTGTGAAGTGCTGCTCTTCAGTAGTGAATTTCACATCACCAAGACAACTCCAGTGCAAATATTGACCGATATACTCGTTGCCACCGCACTGTGTATTGGTATTAGCCTCAACTGTACTTACATAGTCGAACTCAACAACTGTTTCCTCACCAGGCTTAAGATTGCGGTTAGCAATAATGAAGAACTGGTTGTCCCAAGGATTACCTGCACCTACTTCATCTTCATTCTCTGCAAGGTAGTCTCTCTCCTTACCCTTTACAACAACTACTGTTGGGTTAGGTTTGATATCGATAGGCTCCTTTACAATGTCACCCTCAAGCTGCGAAGCCATCATCTGCAAATTCTCAGTGTCAACGAAGATTGTCCATACACCTGCAGCAGGAAGCTTAATCTTACCATTTGAACCCTCAGTATAGTCAACATACACATCTGGTTTTTTCACCACAGCCTTAATTGTGGCAGCCTTAAATGCCTTGTCATTACCACGAACAGTCGAGATCATAACCTCGTTAACCCACGAGTCCTTATCGCCCTTCTTACCCACTGTAGCAGCGTATGCCTGCTGATCGTCATCCCAAGTTAATTCAACAGCGTTGTCGAAGTCATAAGCCACCGTACCAGTCTCTGTGTTGGCAGAAGCAATGAAGAGACCATGATCAAGTACCATCTCCTCCACCTTAACGTCATCAAAGAAGAAATCTACATCCTCAGTGTAAATTTCCTGACCAAGGTTGAAAGCGATTGACTGCATTGTACCTGCAGCAGAGAACTCCTTCGAATATTCCTGCCACTCTGTTGTAAAATTCAAATCGCCATAGCTGCCACCACCAAGGTAAGCGCCTGGTTCCTTATGATCCTGTGTGGATACTTTTGCAGCCCTTGAAGCCTTATATCTGAACGAAAGCTTAAACTGCTCACCGTCCTTTGCTGCTCTTGGGAGAACAACCCAGAACTGATTCTGCCAAGCATTGTCTGGCATTGGGTCACCAGCCTTGTGTTCTACACCCCACTGCTCACCGTCAGAATCCCACACAATAACAGGATTTACCTCCTTTGCATGACAAACAAATACCTTATTGCCGCCTTCGTCTACAATCTCAGCAGCATGTACCTGTGGCTGACCATCATCACCAAGGTGCATACCAAACTCCTTTGACTGAACACAAGCAGGCTCACCAAACTCACCTTCAGCATCGCCATTAGTAAGAATGTTCTGCCATGTGACAGGGCGCTGTTCCTTACCCTCGTGAGTAATAGTTACAGATTTGAACGAAACCGTACCTACATAATCACCAAACTGAACAAGAAGAAAATTAGATGCAGCTGTGGCTTTACCTGTGAGTATGTACTCTTGGTATTCTGTGCTGCTCACTTCAACTTCACCTGAGATGCCACCACCCCAGTCGCCTACTCTGCATCGTACTTTCGCACTACCATCACTAACCTTCGCAACAATCTTGACAGTGTAGTTCTCATCTACCTCAAGAGCTGCGTTGTTAAAAATATGAAGCTGATAATCATAAAAGTTGGTCGTTACCTCTGGATTATAAAGGTGAAGACCGTCATCATCGCCAGTAATCCACTCATCCTGAATTATTTCGGCCTTCCAACCAACGGTTGATTTACCCACTTGGGTATAATCTACAGTGAAGTCTACAATCTCCACTGCCTTTGTTCCCAGGAAACATGCCAGGAAAACAAAAAACGTAAATAACTTTTTCATAATTGAAACAATTTAGTTAATAATATAAAGATAAATAAAAATGTCATTACTTTCCGCTGAGCGCATCGCAGAATGCCTTATATGTGGCAGTGCGCACCCAGTCCTTACTTTCGCGGTCAATAGTCCAAAGGCCCACAGGATCGCTCGACGACGTGTCAACCATGCTGCCCTTACAGAGACCTGCCTGCTGTTGCTGCGGCACCTTGTTCATATAGCTCTTAATGATATAAGCATAGTAGTCGGCAAGCTTCTGTCGCTGCTCGTCCGTGATTTTTGCCGCCGTCACGCTTTCGCCCTCAGCATCCTGATACTTGATGTCGAAGTTTGAGAGGCGGACGAGTTTGCCTGTAGAAACAAGATTGTCAAGCATCTTGTCGAAAGAAGCCTTGTTGGCAGCCTGCGTTGCCTCATCCTCACTATAGGTTAGGTTAAGCTTGGCATTGATGCCGTCAATCTTCGCTCCATTCGCACTCCATACATCAATCCAGTATTTAAGGCTCTCAAATTTCTTTTGCTCATCAAGACCAGACTCACTGATGAAGAACTTCAACTCAGAAGGATCGCCCTCATACTTTTGGTATGCGGCGATTGCAGCATTTGATACTGCCGGAGCATAGCTATCACTGCCAAAGACATCCTGCCAGAATATCTTGTCGGTAGAGTGCTTGAGGTCGAGCATACCATTCTCAAGCTCAGCCTTAGAGCCGATAGCCTCGTCAATGAGGTCGAACGACTTGATACGTCCGGCATTGTTCTTCATCAAACCGTCGCACCATGTGTTGAGCGCATATGAAATAGTGTCTTTTACCTCCTGCTCTGTCTGTGGACGACGGCTGTCAGGATAGTAGCCAACCTGCACATTCTGAATATAGACGGGGGTGGTGCGGGTATTTTGAATTTTCAGATATCCCTCTGTCTCGCCTTCCGCACTTTGAGCCTCCACAACAATCTTTTCCCATTTGCCAGCCTTGATAGACCACTTTTTCCCATCAGAGGCGTTTCCGTATATCTGCTTGCCGGAGAAGTAAACATTGAAGGATGCGTCCTGCTCTACTCTTGCCCAAAATATAATAGTATATTTAGCGGCAGGGTCAACGTCAAACCCCTCAATAATGTGAACCTTAGCTAAAGGTTCTATCTTAAGGGCATTCTGCCCGTTGAACTTGGTTATAGATGCTTTCCCATTTCCTTCAATAGTACCCTCGAATTTGTCCATTGTGGTATAGTCGACAGCCTTTCCCTCCACAAATTCCACTGGAATCTCAATAGGAGCCGTGAGCGTATTCAGCCACTCGTAAGCCTGACTGGCATTCGCTGCAATAGGACTGCCGAACACCTCACCGCCAATTTCCTCCACATGGTTGAGAAGGTCCTTCATGTCGACGAAGTTCATCAGACCCTTTGAGTTGATGATGGAACCCGACATCAGAGAGGTGCCAAACGAAAGATTGTCGAAGTTGGTCATGGCTGCGGAATGAGCCAGCTCCTGCTTGTTATAATCCGTCACATTAAGAGTAACTCCGAGTGACATGTTGGGATATTTGCTCCGGTCAATGTATGACTTAACAGGAGCATAGTCCTTGTATGGCTCCACAAAAGTGGGATCAGGCTCAGCAGTGAAATTGTCTGTCACATTATAGTCGGCACAGGATACAGTCAAAGCGCCTGCCGCCAACATCAAGAGACCGTTTCTATATATTTTATTCATATTCATCGCCTCCTACTTATTGTTTAACGTATTTGTTATAGAAAAACTCTTTCTTGTTCGACTCACGGGTCTGAACCACAAGCGTGTCAGTTGTCGACACCTGGATGTCTTTGTCGGCAAAGCTCACACTGTATGCCAGACGCAGGATATCACGCTGAACAGGCTTTCCGTTGTTGTTTCCCCACAGGTAGTCCTTATATTCGGGTTTCTCTGTTCCTTTTACA
This sequence comes from Prevotella sp., assembly GCA_030539375.1. GTDB lineage: Bacteria > Bacteroidota > Bacteroidia > Bacteroidales > Bacteroidaceae > Prevotella. The sequence continues at coordinate 13,160 of JAUNSB010000041.1, read as the reverse complement.
ATAAACTCACCCGAGCCAGTGGCAGTCACATTCTCGTCATCGGTAGACACAGTACACTTGTTACCGTCGAATGTTAGAATGAGGTTGCATGGCACTGAAGCGCCTGAGGTCTTGAATGACACAGGGAATATTGCCTGCGTCATGTTCTTTGTGGAAATGCCACATACCTCATCGTACTGGTTCACAGGGTTCTCCTTGTAATGCTCCAGGTCAGAGTTTACCAGCGAGAAGTCCTTGCGGACAATAGTTTTAGTAACACCCTTCTCCGTCACGTTGTCAACACCACGGCGGATATATTTTCCCTGCCATGGGTTCATATACTTCACACAATAGAGCACATAGTCTTTTGCGAGAACCTCCCAATTATCCGTATTCGTGCGAATAGGGCTCAAGCCCTCACGCAGCTTGCCCGTGAGGATATGGTCAATACCCTTGACATTTGTCATCAAAAGCGGGATGACGTATGTGTTCTCTATGGCTTTCGGGTCGTTGAAGAAGGCATCAGTGAACTGCACCTCCACATAGCCGCGTGAATCACCGTTGTAAGGAATGGTGTTGCCTGAAAGACTATAGTATTCCTTTGGCATAGGGCGCACAGGCGCTGCCACCTCTCCAAACTCATTAGTATAATACAGGTTATCACAAAGTGACTCATCGACCACAATATCCACCACTGCGTCACGTCCGTGATAGGCTCCGCCCATCGTTGCCCAAATGCGGCACTTGTGCTCATTGTCAAGCGTGTTGTCATAGATGTCGTTGCCTAATATGAGTGTGCGCACAGGGTTCTGATATGCGAAGTAGGCAGTTGTGCCTCCTTCATAATCTGGGAACTCACTCTCTGAATTATAGCACGACGCACATGTGAGAGACAATGCTCCCAAGGTTACACCATATATATATTTCTTAAGTTTCATAATAATGATATGTATTTAAAACAATTTATTTCCAACCCTTATTTTGCTGCAGTCTGCTCCATTTGAGCACCTCACCCTTCGGTATCGGGCCGTACCACTGGTAAGAGCTGTCGTATTTTCGCTCCTCAACGTCAATGACGCTATATGTGTATATGAACTCACCATCTTCATCTTTGCTGCGGTCAACCTGCATGCCCTTGACGGTCTCATCGAGCGGCATCTTCCAGCGACGGAGGTCCCAGAAGCGCTTGTTCTCGAAGCAAAGCTCAATGCGGCGCTCATTGCGTATAAGGTCTGTCATCTTAGCCTGATTGCCGGCGCACTCCTCAAGATAAGCGTCACCCTCAGGAAGCGGACGGCCAAACTCGTCTGTTCCGAGTCCCGCACGACCACGGATAGCCTTAATCACATCGTATGCCGTGAAGCCAACACCCGTAGGGTCTGCCTTAGGTCCCCATGCATCGTTTGCAGCCTCTGCATAAGCAAGGAAGATTTCTGTGTAACGTATGCGTGGATATATGTGATACTGATCGCTGAGAGAGGTTGTCTGTGCGAATACATCCTCACGGAGGAGCTTCCTCATATAATAGCCTGTACGTGTTGAGGTACCGACGTAATTAATGTTGTCCAAAGAGTTATCCTCATCATTTGGATAGGTACCTGTTATGATAACTTTTTTACAGAATGTCGTACCGTTATATATAATGTTGTCATCAAGACGCGGGTCACGGTTTGCATACGGATTCTTCGGGTCATAACCAGAGTTAGGGTCTGTTATAGGCATTCCGTTGCGCATCGGGAAAGCGTCAACAAGATTCTGTGACGGATTGACACGACCGCTGCCAAACAATGTAGGCGGGAAGTTCTCCTTCTCCTGACTGGCATCCTTGCTACGGCTCGAACGCCAAAGTATTTCCGGCATTTCCGATGCACTTGTTGGCTCAAGTTTGGTCTTATTCTTGTACCAAATGTTACCCGTAGCATCCAATCCGCTAATACCGCCAATACGTTTAAGAGCGTTGGCGCAAAGCGTAGCAGCCTCAGCTGAGGTAACACCGCTCTGGTCGCGGAATGCAGGACTTGCCGCAAGAAGTGCCACCTGTGCCTTGATTGCCTCGGCAATCTTGCCCGACATCAGTCCTTTAGACCTGGCACCGAACACGAGATTGTAACCGGTTCCCTCAGCACCTAAAGCCTGATACTTTGCCGGAATCTCCTCTTGTGTCAAGTCAACATAATCCATTGGAAGATATTTCATCGCACTGTCGCAGTCGGCAAAACAACGTTTAACGCAGTCGGCAAAAGGAGCACGTGGCTGGTTGAAGTCGGAGCTACCGTCCTCTGGAGCCGTCAGCAGAGGCACACCGTAGAGAACGTCATCATCCGCATAGCCTCCATGAGCCTGAAGCAGATAGTAATACAAAAGCGCACGCAGTCCGTATGCCTCACCCTTCTGACGGTCGATGAACATCTGCTGCTTTGACACTGCACTTGGAGCCCACTTTACTTTATCAACAATAGTAAGGAATTTGTTGACATACTGTATTCCGTCCTTACAACCGTTCCACTGCGACATCGGGTCGTTGTCCGAAGCCCAGGTACCGGTAGCCATGTTCAGATAGTAGCTATTGGTAACGTTGGTCACAGCATCATCTGTGGCTACATCAGTCTGTGTGGTGGTGATATATGGAAGACGGCTATAACCGTACATCAGCAGACCTGCCGCATATTTGGACTCCTCGTACATGGCATCCTCCTGCCTGTTGTTCTCGTCCGCAGGCTCAAACATATCCTGACATGAGCATACAGTGAGGAGACCCATCAAATACAATATAATGTTTTTTGTCTTCATTCTTCTATTCATTTTATTAGAGAGTTACCTTAACACCGAGATTATAGAAACGGGTCTGTGGAGCATAGCCCACATTAGTCTCCATTATTTTACGGTTCTTTGAAATCGTGAGGAGGCTGTTTCCGTTCAGATAAACCGAGAGAGCCTTCACATACTTACCCTTGAACATCTCCTTTGGGAAGTCGTAGGTGAGCTGCACCTTGTCCAAATCGAAGCGGTCAGTGCTATAGAGCCAGAATGTAGATGTAGAGGCGTTGTTAGCCGAGCTGAGCGTGGTCAGACGGGGATGAGTGGCAACGTCAGCAGTCTCTGGAGTCCAGCGTCCGCGTGCATTGACAGAATACTTGTTCTCTCCGCTCATATAATAATAGCTGTTGTTTTTCATGCCAGAACCACCAAACCCTCCTGAGCCAAGCATGAAGAGCGTGAAGTTCTTATACTTGAGCGTGAGATTTACACCCAAATGGAATGGAGAGCTCCATGTACCGAGGTCAACCATGTCTTTATCGGTGAGCCTACCGTCACCATTCACATCCTCATATTTCAAGTCACCAGGCTGGATGGTACCGCCAATCTTTGGTTCGGGCAGTCCTTTCTTCAAAGTGAGCTTTCCTGTTTCATCATTCTTGTCGAAGTCGTCATAGGTGTAGAAGCCTAAGCACTTGTAACCACGAATGGCATCAATAGCGTGTCCCTCTATACGGGTATTCTCAAACTCCACAATTTCATCGTACTTCTTATTGTTTGTCTTGAGATATGTTCCAACAACACCAAGAGTGGCATGAACCTTTCCCAACTGCTTTTGGGCGGTCACACTGAAGTCGATGCCCTTGCGGTTTTGGATGTTATTGTTGATTGCCGGCTGAAACGAGCTGCCATTAATACCACCAGAGAGGTGTGACGGGAACATGGAAGGATCTGGGATAATAAAGCCATCCATATCTGTATTGAAGAATGTGAGGTCTGTGGAAATCAGCTTGTTGAAGAACGAGCCACGCAGACTTACAGAGAACTCCTTGCGGTGAATGAAGTCGAGGGCAGGATTGCTACCCGTTGTGGAATAAGTAAGGTTTGTGCTTGATGTCTCGTTCCATGAGAAGCCGCTGTTACCTGTTTTCCACTGTGCGTCATAGATATAATAATAATTATCACCCATATATACATCAATATCCTCGTTAAGATTGCTGTATGACGCGCTGAGCATCAAATCGTCAACGAAGCTTCCCTTCATGAATTTCTCCTTGGCTATATTCCAGCCGATGGTGAAAGAGGGTGAGATAGCATTGCGGTTTCCCTCAGGAAGACGGGCGGAATGAACACCCGCCAACGACACTTCACCAAAATAGCGTCCCATATAGTCATAGCCACCCACAAGGCCTAAGTTCGCACTGGCATAACGGTGGTATGTGCCGCTGGCTGTAGTGGTAAACATGTTTCCGAGCAGCATACCTGTTACATGATGCTTTCCACCAAAGGTATTGTCATAGTCGAAATGTCCGTTCCAGCTGATGGTCTGGCGATATGCCGAGCCTGACATAACCATGTGACCGCTCACCACCTCATCGTTCAGCTGGTTAAGTGCCACGATGGCATCCTGTGAGTTATAGTTACTCCATGTGGGAACGAACACCGCATACTGGTTGTCGTATGAGAGGTTGTAGCTTGAGGCATAGTCAATGGCAAACTGTGTCTTGAACGACAGTCCCTTCACAAACTTGCTCATGTCGTAGATGATGCCCGCATCAAACTGGAACTGACGGCTTACTCCTGTTGTTTTACCGCCGAAATAGCAGTCGGCAATGGCATTTGTCTGGTTGACACTCGTACCGCCCGGGAAATACTTTCCATCAAGAAGGTTGAGTGACTTGCCAAGGATGGCAAGAGCCTTTGAGGCATTAGGGTCAACCATGTCGATAGGAATCAGCGGTGCCGCATGTTCCGGGAAGTTTGGACGCATTTTAGCAGCCTCGCCCCAGAAGTCACCCTTGTTTCTATGGGCATTATAGAATGTGGCGCTCGCATTGGCAAAGCCCTTGATTAGTTTGTTTATCACAAGGTCAACATTACCACGCACGCTGAAACGGTCGGTATAGTTGTCCTTGGCGTTGCCAAAGTTCAGAAGATCCTCTGTGCGGTAATAATTGATGTTAGTGTAGAAATGGGCACGTGTGCCGCCACCCTGCACCTCCACCGTAGCATCAGAACGGTTATACACTTTGCGGATATACTCGTCAGAATAATAGTTTACATTTGGATAACGGTAAGGATTAGTGCCAGACGCATGGTTATAGATATCCATCTGAGAGTACCTTGGAACGAGCCCGTCATTGGCGCGCGCCTCGTTGTAGAGCGTCATATACTCGGCAGAGCCAAGATACTCAGGAAAAGCCTTTGCCACATGGAAACCCGTGTTTGCATTTACCTGAACCTGCAGGCCGTCAACCGTGCCGCGCTTGGTAGTGATAAGGATAGCGCCCTTTGCAGCCCTTGCGCCATAAAGCACCACCGCCTGCGCTCCCTTGAGGAAGGTCACCTGCTCAATCTCTGAGGGAAGCACGTTGTTCGACGGACGCTTCACGCCGTCGATGATAACGAGCGGCAGGTTACTGTTGTCATTAGTGTCAAGACGGTCGTTGTCCATGCCCCAAAGGCTGTTGCCGTTCCATCCGCCCACAAGCGCATACAAGTCATCAAGACTGCTCATGGTATAATCCTTCTTCTGCAGCTCTTCCATGTCAATGTATGAGACGCCTCCGAGAAGCTGGTCGGCATCCTTGTCACGGAAAGCAACATGGACTTTCTTTTTTGCCGGGATAGAATCACCGCCGTCAGTGGCCTGCGCACTGGCAGACAGCGGCGAGACTACTGTCATGGCAAAGAGAAATATATTTGTTTTTATATGTTTCATATATTTGTCAATTATCTGTTATCTGTTATCAATTGGCATTATTACCATCCTGGATTCTGTGGGAATCCCTCATAAAGATAAGTATCCTTGTCAGGAAGCGGGAACCAGTAATGTTTCGCCTCAAAACGACGGAAAATCAAATTTTCCTTATGGAAGTTTCCTACACGCGCATCCTTCGGGTCATGTCTCTTAAACCAGTCGTTCTTTTCCAGACGCTCAAACTCATGAGAGTATTTCAATGTGTAAGGAGACTCTGTAAGGAGCAGCCAGCGCTGAAGGTCACACCAGCGGAAGCCCTCGAAAGCAAGCTCTACGGCACGCTCACGGCGCACCTCGTCAATGAAGTGCTCCCTGGTGTCCATAAGGTTTGCCTGCACATGCTCCATCGGCCAGTCACCAGAGCTTACACGGTCACGGAGTGCGTTGATGGCATCTACGGCAGACAGTGAGCAGTAATCAGTCCTTGCCTTGATGTCTGCTACGCTTTTTGCTACAGCCGCCCTTGCCTCTGCATACATCAGATAGATGTCGGCAAGGCGCATATAAGGAAGATAACACTGTAATGTATGCCCCTCGCCTTCTGTGTACCATCGGTCTCCCTCATTACACTGATGAGGCACTAACTTTTGTATGAAATAGCCTGTACTGCTTCCATTGTCAACGGAGCGCATGGCGCCGCCACTATAAAGAGAACAGTATTCACATTCCATTTGCTTCTCATTCTTACTTATGGGTTCTGTGTTGATGACATAGTGGAAACCGTCGAACACTATGTCATGATAGAACCGTGGGTCACGGTCCTTATACGGATGCTCGGGATCCCAGCCAGACTCAGGATTAAGTACATACTCACCATTTCTTACAAGATAGATGGGTTGTCCGTTTGCCATACCATACTGGTCGATGAGGTTTGCCGTAGGGTGGTGAATGATGTTGTCATGAGCCACGATACCAGCAACCTTAGGACCAAAAATCTTTGCAAAGTTCCAAAGAGCAGAATTGTATTTTATGTTGTCATAGACAATATCTAAACCATAAGCACCACGGAAGATAGCCTCAGTAGAACCCGGCAACTGCCAGTCTTGATTATGGGCATAGAAAATGTCAGAGTAATTGCTCTCGGAAGTTTCATCTTTCTCATGATCGTAGATGTTGGAATACTTAAACTCAGCGAGCTTATAAGGAACAACATCCCTATTCACCATCTCAAGAGCCTTACCCAGTGTCTCAGCCGCCAACTGGCAATATTTCTCATCATAGTCGTAAGTCTTGCCATTGGAGCTTGCGCCTAAAAGCTGGGCAACGCCACCGTTCTTGGTTTTCTCAAACTCCTTCATAAGTGGAGAGCCTGCCCAAAGGTAACATTTGCCGAGATAGCAGAGAGCCATAAACCTGTTGATGCGCAGCTGATTCTTTCCTAAAGTCTGTCCACCGGCAATTGTCTCATCCCAATCAAGAGGGAGAAGGTCGTATGCTCTTTCAAAATCCTCCGCACAGCGGTCGGCACATTCTTGGAAAGAGAGGCGTGGAAGCTCTGGGATGGCTCCATCCTCAAAACTTTTATCAATGTAAGGAAGACCACCGAAGTAGCACATCAGCTCGAAATGCCACCAGGCACGGAAGAAGTACATCTGTCCGAGCAACAGGTCACGCTCCTCGTCTGTGCCTACGAGCGAGTTGATGTTCTCAATACCCTTGTTACACTTACGGATACAGTACCAGGAATTATTCCAAAGTGATGCCCATGCACCATTCAGCCAGCACTGATTGTTGGTCCACCAGTTGCGGTAGTTGCCCAAGTCCACCTGATGGTCCATGTGCGCATAGCCCTCAGTGTTGTGAACAGCATCGTCGCCAAAGTTCCAGGATGTACAATAGTTCACCTTTTCCTTGTCAGGAACCATATGATATATTTCCTCAATATATCCCTGAAAGTTACGGTAGTTCTTGTATGCCTCATCGTCTGCCACGATTGACTCAGGGTCCTTGTCGAGCCAGTCGGTGCAGGAGGTGAGGGACACACCGCCCGCCAAAAGGAGCAGCGAACCGCACAAAAGAGATTTTATATTATTATTGTATTTCATATTATGTATATACGATTAAATGTTAAGCTTGAATCCGAAATTATAACGTCTGACAGTAGGATAAGCTCCGCCACCGCCACTGAAACCATAGTTACTCTCACGGTCATCAGGCATCTTTGTAATCAAGAAGAGGTTGTTGCCGTTGACGTAAACCTTCAGGCTTGTGAAGCCAAGCTTCTTGATCCAGCCCTTAGTCCATGTGTATGCGATTTCAACATTCTTCAGTCGGAAATATGAGCCGTCGTAGAGATACTGTGTACCGTCGTTATAGGAAACCTGAGTGGTGAAACGTGGCGGAACCACCTCACCTCCTCCTGTTGCAGGATTCCACCATGCTCCGTTGTCATATACAGTGAGGAGCTTATTGTTGAAAGAAGTGAGGCCAACATCACGTGTCACGCCCGACACACCATAGAGCTGTGCAAACATGCTCCATCCCTTATACTCCCAGCCGATAGTGGCATTGTAAGTATGCTTCGGGTTTCCAGTGTGACCGTAAGGAGCCTGGTCGTTTGTCTCGTCAACAATACCGTCACCGTTGAAGTCAACGATATAATGGTCGCCAATGAGCACCTGACTGTCGTCCTTCTCACGTGCCGGCACACTATACAGCTCATCGTAGGTGCCGATGAAGCCATTGTCGATGAATGACACGTATTGTCCCTGAGAGTACCCCTGCGACTTGCGGTAAGCCGGTATCAATGCAGGGTCATCCTTCATTATAATCTTGTTCTTGGCGTATGTGTAGTTGGTGTTTGCCCAGAAGCGCATACCATTATTCAACACCTTATTAAAACGAAGCTCAAACTCAAAACCTGAGTTTTTCATCTTACCCTTATTAATGTCCGGTGTCTTTGCCGCACCAAAATATGAAGGCACAGAACGGTCGGTACCAGAGATAAAGATGTCGTAACGGTCATCGCGGAACCAGTCGAAACTACCTGCAAACATGCCATGGAGGAACGCATAGTCGAAACCAATATTTGCCTTCTTCACTGTTGCCCAACGGAGGTCGGGATTGGCAATGGTAGCTTCCTTATATCCCTGGAACGGGCTTCGAGAACGGTCAAGAGAAATAATGAACTTTCTCGTGGGTTCCCATATTGTCAGATAAGCCCATCGTGAGCCAGCATTGTCATCACCAATCTCACCGTATGAGCCACGAATCTTGAACATATCAATAATACCCTTATCCTTCAGTGGCTTCATGAATTTCTCCTCAGAGAGCATCCAACCAGCAGCTCCTGAGCAGAAGAATACAAAACGATTGTCGGGAGAGAACTTCTGCGAGCCGTTGTAAGCACCGTTGAACTCGGCAAAATATCTGCTCTTAAAGTCGTAGGTGGTACGGAACACCCAGTCCTCACGGCGTTCCTCAAGTTCAGTATTATATGCTTGGATACGGCGCTTCCAGTTACCCATAACCGTTACGTTATGGTCGCCAAACTGACGCCCCCAGAAGAGCTGGAGCGACATCTCCGTAGCACGGCTTGTATAATTGACCTTGCCTGCATTGGTAGACCAGTCGCGGCTTTCATAAAAATCAAAACCTGTATTTGCATCAATGGCACTCTCACGAAGCAAAATACCATCCTCTGGAAGCATGTATGCGTTTTTAACCTTATGCTGGTCTATAATACCACGCTCCCCCTCATTGAACTGGTTATCCCAGGAGATTGTTCCACGGGCGATAAGACCCTTCGTGATGAAGCCAAGGTCCTGCTCAAGGGCAAAGTCGGTGAAAACGCGCGTGATTGCTTTCTGCTCATAACCGCACGTTGCCACGTTCTTTGGAGAATTCGCAATGTTGGAAGTCAACGGATAGTATCCCCATGACCCATCTGAGAACTGGACGGGGAAAAGGTTTGGAGCCATACCGTAGGCTCCTGCCCAGTTCTGCTGCTGGAAGAACTCACCACTATTACCATAATAATAGCGCGGAGTCTTCTGCTGGGCATTAGAGCCCGCAAGGTTTACCTTAAACTGGGTGGTCTTTGTAATCTGAAAGTCGAGATTTGAGCGTACATTCAAACGATTGTAGGTGTACCCCCCCCTCATATCCCTGGTGGTTGTCCCAAACTCTTGTCATGTCACCCTCGTTCTGGAAGTCGAACGCAACGAAATACTTGACAAACTTTGTACCACCTGAGAAGTTGATGTTGGTATTATAAGACATACAGAAATCCTTAAACATCTCTTCCTGCCAGTCAACGTTAGGATAGCGCTCAGCCTGGCTGTAGTCGCCGAGGTAGTTACCTGCGGCATCATACTGCGGCTTTACGGTATAGTCCTGGTTGCGGAAATTATTGATGAATGTCTGCGGACGATAGTATGCCCAAGAGGCTGCGCCGCCTAAGGCAAGCTCATGCTCGATGGCCTGGTTGCGGAGCATATAGCCGTCGTAAGAGTCATACTTGCGGGGGAGCTTTGACACAGCTTTCAGTGTAGCGTTGAAGCCTACATCGATTCTCGCCTTACCCTCCACACCACGCTTGGTGGTGATAAGGATAACGCCGTTGGCACCCTCCACACCATAAACGGCTGTGGCAGACGCGTCTTTCAACACTGAGACAGTAGCCACTGACGAGATGTCAACGGACTTGATCTCGCGCTTCACACCATCTACGAGCACAAGAGGCTGTGCATCCTGATTCCAGGCAGCGGCACCACGAATATATATACGCGGGTCTTCCTCACCGGGCTGTCCCGTAGAGGCAATGGTTGCAATACCCGGGAGGTTACCCGTGAGGGCAGCACTGACACTACCGATACCGGCAGCACGCTCAAGAACCTCACCAGTTGTCTGGGTGATAGCTCCCACAACAGATGCTTTCTTTTGCTGACCGTAACCCACAACCACCACTTCATCAAGTTGTGAATTGTCTTCTTCCAGAATCACTTTGTTTAATTTGTCGGCAGAGACCTTCATTTCTTTCTGCATCATACCGATGTAAGTCACCACAACAGTGCCTCTACCTCCCGGCATTTTCAGCGAGAAATTTCCGTCGAGGTCGGTAACAGTTGCATTTTTCTTGTTGTCCTTCTGAGACACGGTAGCACCGATAACCGACTCGCCATTGCTGTCAACAACAACACCCTTGACCAATTGCTGAGCTAATGCCGGCATTGCAAAAACCATCATCAGCAAAGCTAAAACCAATGTCTTAGGCGGTGTCTTGCAAACTGCAAGATTAATCATCTTTTTCATTTTCTTTAGCCGTCTTATTAGTTATACGTTAATTTAAATTTAGTATTTTTTGTCAATCCACTTTTTGTTCAAAACAATTCGTAATTCATATATCTTTTTTACTTCTCCACATAAACTTGTCTCACCATGGCATAACTCAAGCAATCTTGGTTCTACTCATTTAGCTAAACGAGAACGTTAATTTTTGCTGCAAAAGTACAAATTTAATTATATATATGTGTTTTACCGTGTAACACATACTTTGCCACAGGTAACATCTTGTCAAAAAGATGCACTTTCTTGACTATTTTTATGTTTATTGTTGCAAAAAGCAGTGAAATTCAGCTCATATTACGGTTTTTCCAGCTATTGGTCAATGTGTACATAATCCACATCGACAAAGCCGCCCGCCTGCCTGGTGCAGTAGCAATGTATCTGGAAACGGGTGCCCATGAACAGCCTGCGATAATCATAACGCATCTTAAAGTCACGGATGGCACACTGCCATGTCTTGCCATTGTCTGTGCTATAAAGCAGGTCGGCAATATCCTTGCCCACATTGAAGTCGCAGCTTACACGGAAGAGAATGTCTTTCACCTTATTTATTTTATATGTGGCAGAATAGACCTCTTCGTTTGTAACATTCTCTATAACCTTGTCCTTCTCGGAGAGGCTCACATTGTTTTTCATGGCACGAACCACAAGCTGCTTGCCATGACGCTCAACCTGAAGCACGGCGGCATCGCCCTGGAACGCGCTGACTCCTGCCACATCGCCGTCCGCCATGTGACTGATGTCCATCTTGACCACAGTGTTCATCATTGGCCCCACCATGCGCTGCGAGATGGAGTTGCGTGCATCAAACACATTCGAGGCTTTCTGCGAGGTCTTAAGGCGCAGCCATCCCGGACGCTCGGTGAGACTCCATGCCGTGTTGATGGGATTATGGTTCCACTCCCAGTAGCTCTTCAATTTTGGAGAGCTGAAGTCATCGCTGCCCACTATGCCTTCGCATTTCTCAGGAGCCTTCACTCCCGTTACCGTTATCTCGGCAGGCACTTTGCCATTCTCGTCGCCCAGCATTGGCCAGCCGTCAATCCAGCGGCAGGGAGAGAGAGTTAGCACACGCCCCACTCCGCCACGGTCCTGGAATATCATACCATACCAGTTGCCGTCGGGACCAGAGACAATAGTCCCCTGCCCCACATACGGAAATCCGGCGAACTCACTAAGCAGCACAGTCTTCTTCTCATAAGGACCGGTAATCTTGTCGGCACGGTAGCACAGCTGGCGGCGCGCTCCTCCCTGAGGCCACGAGATAATCATAAGATAATACTTGCCGTTGTGCTTCACCATGCGGCTTCCCTCAAGCAAGCCGTTCTCCACACTGTCGCGGAGGTTAAGATGCACGTCAACGCCACCTTCCTTCACGTCCTGAAGGTCGGCGCGCAGCTCCTGAAGATGAATATTGCCCGAGCCGCTGACGGTGTACACGCGGTTGTCGTCGTCGAAGAACAGAGCACAGTCGTGAAAATGGCGCATGCGCGACACAAGCTGCCATTTATCACGGGGGTCGCGTACCTTATATATATATGTGTCGCCACCGGGATTGTCGTTAGGTGCAAAAAGGGCATAAAACCATCCATCGTGATACTGCAGCGATGTTGCCCACTGTCCGCGACCATACACGGTGCCGCCCTCCATGCTGTACTTAGGCGAATCGGTAAGCTCGTCAAAGATATAGTTGATGGTCTCCCAATGAATAAGATCCTTGGAGTGCATTATCGGCGCACCAGGCATGAGGTGCATGGTGGTGGTCACCATATAGAAGTCGTCACCGACACGGATAACATCGGGGTCGGGAGCATCTGCCCATATTATAGGGTTACGCCCCGTAACATTCTCTGCTGCCGACGGCAATGCCACCGACAACAATACCGCAACAGCTGCACTTTTTAAAATTTTCCTCATTGATAAAAAATTCATATTCATTCAGTTTTAAGATTTATCTAAACATTTTCACATATATATATTTTGCGCCGCAAAGGTACAACAAAAAAAGAATATGCAGTTTACACAGAGTTACACATACTTTTTCTCATGTAACATACCTCAGTTTCTATATTAAAATGCATATTATAAATAAGTGAACAAAATTAAACGATATAATGTATCTTAAGATAAAAGCTCATGTATCTTAAGATAAAGTCCC
>JAUNSB010000149.1:0-5620 GCA_030539375.1 Prevotella sp. | reverse complement strand
GTGTTGGGTGTATGTTTGGTGTATGTTTTAGGGGGTAACATACACCACTTAAATACTTAATTACAAATTAATTAAGCACAAAGGGTGTATGTGTGTATGTTTGTTTTGTATTTTTCTACGAGAAAAATTGGCGATTTGTGATTTTTTTTATTACTTTTGCAGTGAAACGGGGAAGATATTTCAATCAAATCGATGCTTAACAAATGGGCTGATTCGTCCGATTTGTCCGATTTGTTTGACTACCCGTGCGTAGCTAATTAAACACTAAATCTTAAACACTGAACATCATCATTTTTTCAGGTAGTTTCTAATTTTACGGCGGGAATTATTTTCAAATATTCGGATAGTCCGGAATTTCCTTCAGAAATAAATATTTTTTATTCTCATAATCCATGCGGCAGCAGTAATGGGTGATGCCGTTGGATATGATGAGATAATCCACGTGGAGCAGAATGTTGTAGCTCGCAATTTGGTCGAACACCTTTTCCTGAAGCTCTATTGTCGGGGCTTTGTATTCGATAATCATCACAGGCTGCAGCTTCCTATTATATAATAAGGTGTCGCAGCGCAGGCGCTTTTCCCCAACGCGCAGTTCCACCTCATTGGCGAGCAGTTCCCTGGGGTAGCCTTTGTGTTCAACAAGATAATGCACGAAATGCTGGCGCACCCATTCCTCAGGAGTGAGCGCGACATGTTTTCGGCGCAAAAAATCAAAAATTGTGGGTTTCTTTGCCGTTCCACCAATTTTTATTTCGTATTTTGGTAGGTTTAATGAATACATTTTATTAATTTTGCAGCAAAATTAATAAAATAATTTGGAATAAAGCAATGGCAGAGATAAAAACTGCAACTTTTGAGTCGATAATGCGTGATTTGAAGGCGCAAAAATATGCTCCGGTGTATTATCTCATGGGTGAGGAGCCCTATTATGTGGATAAGATAGCCGACTATCTGGCTGAGCATGTTCTGCAGCCGGAGGAACGTGACTTCAATATGACGGTGATGTTTGGCAGTGATGTCACCGGGGCACAGGTGGCTGATGCCGCCCGACAATATCCCATGATGTCAGAGCGGCTGTTGGTGATTGTGAAAGAGGCGCAAAATTTGAAGCAAACCGAGGCGCTGGAAAAATATCTCGAAAAACCGTCGCCTCAGACCGTGCTCGTGATGACTCACAAAAATGGTGTGCTCGACCGGCGAAAAAATCTGGCGAAGATGTTGGAGCGAGTGGGAGTGGTGTTCGACAGCAAAAAACTGAAGGAGCGCGACCTCGTGCCCTTCATCGAGAATCAGATAAAAATGGGCGGTGCGACCATCGACCAAAAATCGGCGCAGATTATTGCCGACTCAATCGGCGCCGATCTCAGCCGTCTGACCGGAGAGCTGAAAAAGCTGCTCATAGCGTTGCCTGAAAATGACAGAAGGGTGACGCCGCAGCTGGTGGAAGAGCAGATAGGGGTGAGTAAAGATTTCAATGCTTTTGAGCTGCGTGACGCTGTGGTTAACCGCAATGTTTTCAAGGCAAATCAGATTATAAATTATTTTGACAAAAATCCAAAGGCTGGAAGTCTCTATGCTTTTCTCCCAATGTTCTTCAATTTCTTCCAAAATCTCATGATTGCGTATTATTGTCCGCAAAGACAGAGTCAGGAAGCGGTTGCAAAATGGCTCGATTTGAGAACGCCATGGGCTGCGAAGGATTACATGACCGGCATGAAAAATTTCTCTGGAGTGAAGGTGATGCACATCATTTCAAAACTGCGCGAGATTGATGCCAAGAGCAAGGGACTCGATAATCCGAGCACTCCGCAGGGGGAGCTGATGAGAGAACTCATATTTTTTATTCTGCACTGAAAACATTTATTCTGGACGAAAATAGCAGTTGGTTTGTGCTGTTATCTGTAGTAAACAGGCAGTAAAAAAACAAATATCAGGAGCGAAATTCAGCAGTTTTTGCCGATTTCGCTCCTATTTTTGGCTCATTTTTTTCTATTTCAGTCAGTCGCCATGATGCTTTTTTTCGGGCTAAAACGTTTATAAATAGGGGAGTTAAGCCCATTTTTGATGCTCTGAGAATCGCGTATTTTCAAAAGATTTGAAGGAGGATGCGAATATGCGAAATTTACGAAAAACATGAAGATGGAAGAGGTCTAAATTTACGCTTTCGTTTCTTTAACATTTAATAGACTGAATTTAAATTTGCAAACGGTACGCTTAAATTTAAATATTCAAATACCTGTATGGCGATTTACAATTTTAAAACACGAATTTTACACGTTGAATTTCACATTTCTATATTTATGAATTTAAATTTACAAACATGAATGTATATTTATACAGTGTGTTTTTACATATACAAAAAGATGAAAATCAGTGCTTTAACTTATAATTAGGCTTAATAATGGAACTTTTTCATTAAATTTTAAATAAAAAGTAGCATACGGCTTATATAATATGTATAATTTTATATAAATAAGGTTCTAAAAGCCATATTATCTGTATTTTTTGATGAAGTAAAACTTTGTAAGTGTATAAGAATTTAAATGTGTAAATGTAAAAATGAAAAGAACGTTTTTTATCTTATAAATACAAATGTGAATATTTAAATTTAGAAATTTAATCTTTAAAAATCTAAATTCGATTTAAAAATGTTGTGTGTCTCATTTTTTTGTTTTACCTTTGTAAACGCAAAGAAAAATGGGGCAGAATGCCACTTAACACTAAAATCATAAGAAAAATGAAGGATAGAATAAAGCAGATTATTGAATCGCTGAACATGTCGCAACAAGAGTTTGCAAACTTTGTGGAAATTTCGCCGGCATCGCTGAGCGGCATCTTTAACGACAGAACCCGCCCAACGCTAAACATGGTTGAGGCGATAAAGAAGAAAATCCAAAATCTGAATACCGACTGGCTGATGTTCGGTTCGGGCGAGATGTATGTAGACTCTAAATCTCCTACTCCGGCTGACGGCGATGCCGGAGTCAACAGTGCCGTATCACATAATGCCCTTTCGGGCGACCCCACGCCGCAGCAGCGAAACATTTCCGGTGCGGAGATGACTCTCGATTTTGATGGTGGAGGTTATTCCTCTCCTGCTCCAGCTCCGCAGCAGTCACGGATGAGCATGGAAAACCAACATTCGGCGCGTACAAATCCTAATAGTGTAAGAAATACACTTAATAATCGCGTTCAGGAAATTCAGAAAAAAGTTGACATTACGCAACGTCATATTACTGAAATCAGAATCTATTTTGACGACCAGACTTTCGAGACTTTTGTACCGGCTAAGAAATGAAGAATGAAGAGTGAAGAATGAAGAATCGGGAAGATGAAAGATTCCTAATATATAAATAATGTGTCATTAGTTTGGCACATTCGCGGAAAATTATTATCTTTGCAGAAATTTTTAGATGTACGCGATTAAACAGAATAACAACAAAGATAATAATGAAGAAATACATTCTTGACTTGAGGGTCAGAGAGACAGTCAAGGTGAGCGGCAAGCACGTTTTGCTGAAGCTCACCCATGACTCTAAACTGCCTGAAATGGTGCCTGGACAGTTTGTAGAGGTACGCATCGACGGTTCTGCCACTACAATGTTGCGCCGTCCGATATCAATAAACTTTGTGGATTATGTTGCCAATGAGCTGTGGCTGCTTGTTGCGGCTGTTGGCGACGGCACACGGTGGCTTACCGAAGGTGTGAAGCCCGGCGATGTGGTGAACTGCGTGCTTCCGCTTGGCAATGGTTTCACTATGCCTAAGAGCGCCGACGAGAAGTTTCTGCTTGTAGGCGGCGGCGTGGGCGTGGCTCCGCTGCTGTATATGGGCGAGCGCATCAAGGCGATGGGCGGTGAGCCTACTTTTCTGCTCGGAGCGCGCACCAAGAACGACCTGCTGATGCTGGAGGAGTTTGAGAAATACGGCAGAGTGTTCGTAACCACCGAGGACGGCAGCATGGGCGAGCAGGGATTTGTAACCAATCACTCGCTGCTGCAGAAGGAGACATTCAGCATGATAAGCACCTGCGGTCCGAAGCCCATGATGATGGCTGTGGCGCGCTATGCCGCAAAGGCTGATGTGGAGTGCGAGGTATCGCTTGAGAACATGATGGCGTGCGGACTTGGCGCCTGTCTGTGCTGTGTGGAGAAGACCATCGACGGCAATCTGTGTGTATGTAAGGACGGTCCGGTGTTAAATATTAAGAAGTTATTATGGCAGCTTTAAATGTAAATATAAATTCGCTCGAACTGAAGAACCCCGTCATGACGGCATCGGGCACGTTTGGCTATGGTCTGGAATTTGCCGATTTTGTAAATCTTGAGGACATAGGCGGTATTATAGTAAAAGGAACCACGCTACACGCGCGCGAGGGCAACGACTATCCGCGCATGGCAGAGACTCCGCAGGGAATGCTCAACTGCGTGGGACTGCAGAACAAGGGTGTGGGCTATTTCTGCGACCACATCTATCCGCAGATAAAGGATATCAACACCAACATGATAGTGAACGTGAGCGGCTCGTCGCCTGAGGATTATGCCGAGTGTGCGGCACGTGTGGACGCTCTCGACAAGATACCTGCAATAGAGCTGAATATCTCATGCCCCAACGTAAAGGACGGCGGCATGGCGTTTGGAGTGACATGCCAGGGGGCTGCAAGCGTGGTGAGGGCAGTGAGAAAGAGCTATCACAAGACGCTGATTGTAAAGTTGTCGCCAAACGTGACAAACATCGCTGAGATAGCGCGTGCCGTGGAGGACGAGGGAGCCGACAGCGTGTCGCTCATCAACACCCTCATGGGCATGGCTGTGGATGTGGAGAAGCGCTGCAAGACGCTGAGCATAGGCACCGGCGGACTGAGCGGACCGTGTGTGAAGCCGGTGGCGCTGCGTATGGTCTACCAGGTGGCAAAGGCTGTGAAGATACCCGTTGTGGGACTCGGCGGCATCTCGTCGGCAAAGGATGCCATAGAGTTTCTTATGTGCGGAGCCACAGCCGTGGAGATAGGCACAGCCAACTTCATCGACCCGGCAATCACCGTGAAGGTGGCGCAGGGCATCAGCGACTGGCTCGATGCCCACGGCTGCAAGAGTGTGCAGGAGATCATCGGAGCGATTGATTGAAAATGAAGAATGACGAGTGAAGAATGAAGAATCAACGTTCGACGAAAGTCAATTGTTCTCGCTTCGCTGCGATGAAGAGTTATTTAATTACGAATTTTGAGTTATATTGACGTGAGAAAAAAAATATTGGCAGCGATGCTGCTATTGATAGCCACGGCGGCGCAGGCGCAACCTAAGCGCGAGTTTCGCGGGGCGTGGATACAGTGTGTCAACGGACAGTTTATGGGATTGGGCACGGAAAAGATGCAGCAGACCCTGAGCTATCAGTTGGACGAGTTGCAGAAGATGGGCGCCAACGCCATCGTGTTCCAGGTGCGTCCCGAGTGTGATGCGCTCTATGAGAGCAAGATTGAGCCGTGGAGCCGTTTCCTGACAGGCAGGCAGGGACAAGCCCCTTCGCCTTATTGGGATCCGCTGCAGTGGATGGTGGACCAGTGCCACAAGCGTGGCATGGAGCTTCACGCATGGATAAACCCCTACCGTGCCAAGACCAA
>JAUNSB010000148.1:0-5734 GCA_030539375.1 Prevotella sp. | reverse complement strand
GCCCTGACCCAGGTTCTCGACACCATACAGCGTGTCGCACCCACCAATGCCCCAGTGCTGATATTAGGTGAGAGCGGCACAGGAAAGGAACTGATAGCTGAGGCTATTCACCGCCAGAGCCGCCGCGCCAGCGAGAGTTTTGTGAAGGTGAACCTCGGAGGCGTCTCGCAATCGCTCTTCGAGAGTGAGATGTTCGGCTACCGCAAGGGAGCTTTTACGGGAGCCGTTACCGACCGCGCCGGGCGCTTTGAGCTTGCCGACAAGGGCACCATCTTCCTCGACGAGATTGGCGACCTCGACCTCGCCAGTCAGGTGAAGCTGCTGCGGGTGTTGCAGGACCAGACCTTCGAGCCATTAGGCGACAGCCACACCCGTCAGGTGAACGTGCGCGTAGTATGCGCCACCAACGCCGACCTGCCGCGCCTGATTGAGGAGGGCCGGTTCCGCGAGGACCTGTACTACCGCATAAACCTCATCACCGTGCATCTGCCGCCGCTGCGTGAGCGCAAAGAGGACATTCCGGCACTTGCCGCCTATTTCATCAACAAGCAGTGCGAGGCAAATGCCCTGCCACCTGTCACCCTCTCCGATGATGCGGTCAAGCGCCTGAAATCGTTCTCCTATCCCGGCAACATCCGTCAGCTGAAAAACATCGTGGAGCGCGCTGTACTGATGAGCGGCAAGAGCGTGATAACCGCCGAAGACATAGAACTGCCAACAGACACTCCTCACTCACCACTCCTAACTCCACACTCTACATTGGAGGAACAGGAGCGCACGGCAATAGAGAATGCAATGAGGGAATATGACGGTAATCTGTCAAAGGTGGCCGAAGCCTTAGGACTCAGCCGTGGGGCACTGTATAGAAGATTAGAGAAATATAATTTGCGAAATTAAAGAAGTCAGAGAATAAAATGGGAGTTATAATTACGGGCATTGCCATAGTTGTATTGGCACTTCTGCTGTTTTACCATCGCCGTGTGGTGCGGCCCATGCAGACCATCGCAGGAGGCATGGACCTGTTGCGTGAGCAGGACTTCAGCAGCCGTCTGCGCCGTGTGGGCGAGCCCCATGCCGACCGCATCATAGACATCTTCAACCGAATGATGGACGAGTTGAAGGAGCGTCAGCTGCGCCTGCAAGAGCGCAACAATCTGCTCAACCTTCTGGTGGAGGTGTCACCCATGGGAGTGGTGATGCTCGACTTCGACAACCAGATAACGTCGTTCAACCCTGCCGCCAGTAAAATGCTCGGCTGCAACGACTGGAGCATAGGCAAGACTCTGGCTGAAACGGGCAACGAACTTGCAAAAAAGATAAGCAAGATGCAGACTGGCGACACCCAGACCTTCAACATGAGCGACGCCCACATCTACCGCTGCACCTGCAGCTCTTTCCTCGACCGCGGCTTTGCCCGTCCATTTGTACTCATAGAGAGCCTCACACAAGACGTGATGAAGGCGGAGCGCGAAGCCTACGGCAAGGTGATACGAATGATATCGCATGAGGTGAACAACACGATGACCTCCATCGGCTGCATCATGGAGACGGTGAGCGACGAGCTTTCGGAAATGAAAGACACCGGGGAACTGCGCACCGCCCTGCAGGCATGCACCACACGCAGTCATGAGATGTCGGCTTTCATCACTCGCTTCGCCGATGTTGTGAAGATTCCTGAGCCGCAGCTGCGCCCCACCTCGCTGAACTCTCTCGTAACCTCCAGCCTGCAGTTCATTGAGTCGCTCTGCAACGCCAAAGGCATTCATCTGGAAACAGACCTGCACGAGACACATGACATCACCATAAGCATCGACATGCCGCTGATGACTCAGGTGCTTATAAACATAGTGAAAAACAGCATCGAGAGCATAATGGAAAAAGGAAATGCCAACGGGCGCATAACAATATCCACCCACAACTCAACACTGAACACTCCTCACTCAACACTGAACACTAAACACTCCACACTGATTATCGCCGACAACGGAGCAGGAATAGCGCCCGAGGCTGAGCAGCACCTCTTCACTCCGTTCTTCTCGACAAAGCCCAACGGTCATGGCATTGGGCTTCTGCTGATACGCGAGATTCTCACCCATCACAAATGCCGTTTTTCCCTTAAAACAGATAAAAATAAGACTACAACTTTCAGAATAGAGTTTTAAAAATGAAAGAGGGTGTATCATAAATGGAAACAAGCAATCATAATGACATAAATTAGGCACGGATTACACGGATTTCACAGTTTTTTCTCTCACTAATCTGTGTATTCCGTGTAATCCGTGCCTAAAAAGAAGTAGAAGGGTGGTTTTGACACACCTTCATCATTTATTTATCCTTTCTTCCGAATATCGAGAAGTGTACATAGCGCTTGGGGTGAGCCTTGAGGTCAATCATGAGCGAGTCGACATCGCGCATGGTGTTGCTCAGGTTCCAGTACAGGCTGGCATCGCGCATGAGCAGTCCGATAGTGCCGTCGTTGCTGTTTAGCTTGGCTGTCATTTGCTCCACATTGCACAGCGTGGCGTCAACCTTGCTCATTGTTGAGGCAACATCCAGCTCATTGAGCTTGCCAGTAAAGGTCTCGGCATTGTCCATCACACGGTTGGTCTTTGCCATCAGCGCAGGTATGTTCCTGTTCAGTCCACGCATCATCACGTTACACTGGCGTGAAGTCTCGGTCAGCTCCGCCGTGATGGTTTCCATATTGTTTATGGAATTGGCTATCGCGGGATTGGCAAGCAGAGCATTGATGCTTGTGAGAATGCTGTCGAGCTTGGGCATCATTGCCTGAAGCTGCGGCACCATGCTGCCCACTGCCGACATCAGTCCGGCATTGGCAACGCCCTGCAGGGTGTCACCCACAGCCATACGCTCACGCGGATTGTTGGCAAGGAGAATGTCCAGCTTCACATTTCCCATCATGTCGCTCGAAATCTCGGCCACCGAGCCTGAAGGCAGGCGCATACCCTTGTCCAGAGCCAGCGCCACCACGGTGTTGCCGTTAGCGTCGTAGTCGTAGTCGATGCTTCCCACCACGCCCACTTTATATCCGTCGGCATACACGGGAGTTGATGCCGTAACTCCCATCAGGTTGTCGGTCTTCAGATAGTATGTGTCACTGCTGCCGAATATGCTCAGTCCTTTCAGAAATTGCAAACCGAAAAACAATACTGCCACACCGGCAATCGCCACAAGTGCAATCTGCACCTCTTTTGTAAAATATTTCATAAGCTCTTATCTTTTAAATCATTTCTTCCTGTCCCTGTTTGCCTTATACTCACGTATCGCCTCGTTGACGTTCATCTTGGTGCCGTCGCGGAAGGCTATGACAAATGCCTGCGGAAACTTGTCGAGCAGGGTCTTGCGCAGACGGAGTATCTCATTGGGGTTTTCCGATTCACCCACAGTGTACTTATACATGCCGTTCTCCTGATAGCACTGCACGTCTGCCATGCCCTTCAGCTGGGGGCTCGACTTCTTCAGCTGCACGTCGCTTGCCACAATCTGCACCTTAAACACCGGAGCTATATAATTGTCCTTAGGCTTCTGTCTCTCCCCATCCGCCTGCTGCGCCATCACATTGTCGGGATGCACCGAAGCCTCATCGGGCTGCTGTCCGTCCATCATCCGTGTCCTGCTGTCGTCCACAGGCACCGGCTTGGGAGCCTCCTCCGTCTTTCTTACCTTTCCTGCATCACTGTCCTTATCCTTGCTTTTGGCGGCGAAATCCTCATATTGTGTCGCCTTGAACGGCACCGTCACCGATTTGTCGTACTTTGCCCGATACTCACAGAAAGCCTGGAATATTCCAAACGCCAGCGACTTCACACCACTGTCGGAATTGAGGAAACGCTCCTCGTCGGGAGTGGAGATAAAGCCAAGCTCAATGAGACAGCTTGGCATCGACGTCTCTCTCAGCACAAGAAATCCTGCCTGCTTCACTCCCTTGTTCTGGCGCTGCGCCGAGGCACATGTGCGCTTCTGCACAAACTTTGCAAGCTCCACGCTGTTTGCCATGTTCTTGTCCTGAAGAAACTCAAACATTATATAGCTCTCGCTTGAGTTGGGATTGAATCCCTCGTACTTCTCCTTATAGTCCTTTTCGTAGAGAATCACCGCATTCTCGCGCTTTGCCACGTCGAAGTTGTCGCCTGCACGGTGCATACCGAGGGTGTATGTCTCCAGCCCCCGTGATATTCTGCCTTTGGGCAGGGCGTTGGTGTGAATGGATATAAACAGGTTTGCCTTGTTGCGGTTGGCTATGTTGGCACGCTCGTGCAGAGGTATGAACACATCAGTCTTGCGGGTGTAAACCAGCTTCACGTCGGGACAGTTTTCCTCCACGAGCCGTCCGAAAGCCAATGCCACCTTCAGGTTGATGTTCTTTTCCTTCGATATTGCTCCCATTGCTCCGGCATCGTTTCCGCCGTGCCCCGGGTCAATCACCAGCGTAAACTGCTTGTTGACAGCCGATGCGCACAAGGGGACAATGCACAGGATTATTATATTAATGAAATGTCTGATCATCTATATTCCTTGAATTACCACATTCTGCAATTAGCTCACTCCGCATCATTCTGAAGATGAATCTCCACTCCGGCCCCGTCGCAAAGAGCCCCCATCGGAGGATTCTCCTTCATCACCTTCACGTCAACAGCCGTTATCTGCGGATAGGCGTCACACACAGCCTCACCTATCCGCCATGCCACATTCTCTATAAGCTTCGACGCTGTCATCATCTCCGTCTTCACTATCTTATAGACATCGGCATAGCTTACGGTGTCAGTGAGGTCGTCGGTTTTCATGCAGCGCTCCAAGGGGACAGCCATGCGCATGTCAACCACAAAGTCGCTTCCCACGGTGCGCTCCATCTCGGTCACTCCGTGAAAGGCATGAAACCTCACATTACTTATATATATATACGATTCCGTAACTTTCATACTCCGTCAGCACTTTGTCAGCTTACCGTTCCACATTTCCTGCACACAAGATTTCCGTTCTGGTACACCAGAGCCTCCTCGCCGCAGTTGGGGCATTTCAGTCCCACGGCATCTGTCCCGTCCACCACATATCTTTTCAGTGCCCGCTCCACACCGTTCTTCCATGTGTTGATGCTGTCGTTGGTGAGCGTGAGCGATGCCACAAGCTTTATGACATTGTGTATGGGCATACCGTAGCGCAGCACGCCGCTTATGAGTTTTGCGTAGTTCCAATATTCGCGGTTGAATTTCTCGCTGAGCCCCTCCACCGTGGTCTTGTAGCCGCGGCGGTTTTCAAACTGAAAATCATAGCGCGACGTACCGTCGGCGTTCCTGCGCCTTATTATCTTGCCGTTGGTCACTGTCTTGGGCAGCATTATGCCTTCCTCGTCATCCTGCAGACCTGTAAATATCTCGTATGGATGACCGTTGAGCAGCCCTACGAACGCCACCCACTTCTCCTTGTTGTTCTGAAACCTAACAACATCACATTCCAGCTCCTCCGGCCGTTTCTCTATTACCTGAAAATGATTTTCTGCCATAATGCTTGCGTACAATTTATCATATTTTGGTGCAAAATTACGAATAAGCGAGCGCATAACAAAATATAAAAAGGATTTTTAATCTTTTTTATGCCGAGCGAAAGTAATTTATTCAAAATTACGAAAAAACAGAGATAACACAAAATTATTGTACACAAAATACCCCAAAAACTGGTTAGCAAAATTGACCCACTCTTAGGAAGAGTGAGTCAA
>JAUNSB010000147.1:0-5815 GCA_030539375.1 Prevotella sp. | reverse complement strand
ATTTTTACGTAAATTTCTTCAGTTCATTGAAGATTTTCACGTCAACTCTTTCTTTATTCATTTTTTTTCTTTATCTTTGCACCCATAAAAACAGGTAGTTATGTACATAAAGAGAATAATAGCGGAGAAAATAGCGGAAAGAATGCAACCCAACAGGGCTGTATTGATATTTGGAGCACGCCGCGTGGGCAAGACAATGCTTATAAAACAAATAACAGATGGTTTTGCAGGCAAGACCATGATGCTGAATGGTGACGATATGGACATACAGGCATTGCTTGGCGATTCCAGTATTGCCAACTATCAGAGATTATTCTCGGACGTTGAGCTGCTTGTTATTGACGAGGCACAGAATATACCAGACATAGGCAAGAAACTGAAATTAATAGTTGATGAAATTCCCGGCATAAAGGTAATTGCCAGCGGCTCGTCGTCGTTCGACCTTAAAAACAAAACAGGCGAGCCTCTGGTAGGCAGAGCCACACAATTTTTTCTCACTCCATTCTCGCAAGCCGAGCTATCACAGACCGAAAATGTACTCGACACACGTCGAAACATTGAGACACGGCTTATCTACGGCTCCTATCCGGATGTGGTGCTGGCAAAGAGCAATGTTATACGGGAAGAGTATCTGAGAGATTTGGTTGACGCATATTTACTTAAGGACATTCTTTCCATTGACGGACTGAAAAATTCGAGCAAGATGCGTGACCTGCTGAGACTGTTGTCTTACCAGACTGGCAGCGAGGTTTCATATGATGAGCTGGGACGGCAGACTGGCATGAGCCGCAACACAGTGGAAAGATACCTTGACCTGCTTTCAAAAGTATATGTAATATACCGAATTGGCGGTTTTTCAAGAAACCTTCGGAAAGAGGTGGCAAAAGCCGGTAAATGGTATTTTTATGATCTCGGTGTGCGTAATGCCGTGATAAACAACTTCTCTCCGCTTGCCATACGGCAGGACACCGGGGCAATATGGGAAAATTATATAATAAGTGAGCGCATGAAACGCAATTATAACCTGCGTCTTAATCATGAGCTGTTCTTTTGGAAAACATACGACCGTCAAGAAATAGACTTGGTTGAGAGTGCGTCGGATATGTCATTGGAGGCTTTCGAGATAAAATGGGGCGACAAGCACCCCAAATGCCCTGTGGCGTTTGCAAATGCTTATCCCGATGCAACATTTACGGTGCTTAATAGAGACAACTACATTGATTATATTACATAAGGAATTTATCCATAAATAGACAAAAGCGGGCACATGTAAAATAGTATTTGATAATTTTCCAATGTTTTTCTTGGTAATTCAAATAATTATTACTATCTTTGCCGCGGACACAGTCTATGATTGTGTTTCAACATTGAGAAAATAACGGAAAAGAAGCGTTATGCTTACATCTGGCAAATGAAAACGTAGGAAACTTTCACAGAGCTAAAAGATAAAGCATGATGGTTCTCACGCTTGGCGTGGGCTGCTATCATCATATCTTGGCTCAAGGTTTTTCCTACGACCTTCATTTGAAGACGTGGTGCATACAGTCCACGCTTCCAAGCTAATCAAAGAACAATGCCATTTGTGGACTGCACGTGTGCGAGAAAAACTAAAATTATGAAAAAGCGAAGTTTTTTATTAGTATCGCTGATGCTGTTTGCCATGTTACAACAAGCATTGGCAATGCAGAATTTGGTGAAAGCGCCAACTGGTAGCAACATCCAAATTAAAGTGAAGTCTACGGACATCATTGAAGATGTAGGGGCAGAAAATCAAGATGAGAATACACAAAGTCAAGCTGCCGAAACAAGTGACAACATTACCTATAATATTCTGAGCGAGGACGCCAAGACAGCATACGTGTCACGTTTTTACTTTGAGAATGATGATATTCCCGCAGAAGGCTTGTCGATTGAGATTCCAGAAACTGTGGAGATAAATGGCGAGACTTATACAGTAGTGCAGTTTGGAAAAGGGGATAGTGATGATTTGGATAATTTCGAATGTTTTTCTTATGATGCCCCTTTGAGCATCACATTCCCCCAAACACTAAAAGCATTAGGGCATTACTCACTTGATATGATTCATGGTTCTTTGGAAAGTACCACATTTATTTTCAAAAACGAGAATGCACCTTTAGCATTGTCAGATGCCCCTAATAGATTAGAAATATATTGTAGAGGAAATGTTTATGTTCCATATGGCGCAGAAGAAGCATACAAAGCAAAATTCACTCCATATGCACAAATACAATCCCGCCACACCGACCTTAACATTGCCGACGGTGCAATAGAGGTTAACGGCAGCAAATATACCCAGCACAAGGCGGACGGCGACGTAACAGGCACGATAGACGAGACGCTTGTCATATATAGTGATGATGCGACCGCGGAGACGGAAAACAGTGTTGTTATCAGTGGCGGAACGGAAGAGCAGCCTGTAAGAGTGGCACTGAAAGACGTGAACATCAACAGAGCGAATACCGTAGGTACAGCGGTAATGCTGTCGAACGGAGCATACGTAGACATGATATTACAGGGCACAAACACCCTGCGCGGAGGTAATTCGGCTGCCGGACTGAGAGTGGCAGCTTCAAAAAATGAACCTATTTCCACATTAAATATATGCCAGCTCAGCACGGGAACGCTGAACACTTATGGCGGTTCAATTTCTTCTGACGGTTGGGGCGGCGGTGCCGGTATCGGCGGAAATGTGTATGAGAACCCAGGTTATATCATCATAAACGCCGGAACTATATATGCCGAGGGCTGCAAAGGCGGCGCAGGCATAGGCGGCGGATGGAAAGATTTCTTCGACTACGGCACTTGTCCCCAGGGAAAGATAACAATCAATGGAGGAGATATTACAGCGAAAGGTAGTAAAGGAGAGCACGATGAAAATTGTCCGGAGGGCATTGGCTCTTTATATGGCAACGTAGATGTTGTTATTGCCGGCGGAAATCTGAATGCTACTATTCGTTACGGTTCTACTATAAAAGACGAGAAAGGAAATGTTATAGTAAGGAAAGGATTTAACGGGTTGACACCTGATCAAGAGATTACTGTGTCGCAGATATCGGCTTTTGGCAATACTGTAACTGTTGGAAAAAACGGCTCTATTTATGTATATGTTTTAGAAACAGCTACAAATGATGAGATCTTTTGTGGTAAGAAACTGATACGGGCATACGTGAATGATACAAATCGCGGCTGCATCACCGGTGGCGGAGTTTATTCTAAGGATGAAGAAGTAAAGTTGACGGTTACACTTCAGAAGAACAAAAGCGTGACGGGATGGAGCGATGACGGGAGCAACACTTCCCCTGAACGTACCATAACAGTGAGCGAGGATGCTCAATATACGGCATACCTTGCCGACTCGCGCGCCCCAATCTGTTATGATGTGCTGAGCGAGGAAGAGGGAACGGCATACGTTTCGCGCCTCTATTATGAGACTGTTCCAGAGGAAGGACTTGACATAACGTTTCCTGAAACAGTAGAAATAGACGGGAATACATATAAGTTGGTGCAGTTCGGAAATGAGGGTACCTATGGCTATGATGATTTCGGTTTAAGGGTGGATAGGAATGTTTCAATAACTATACCCGAGACTATGAAAACTATTTGGAGTTTACCATTACATGGTATTGTTTGGGAGTCCACATTAGTATTTAAGAGTGAGATAGCTCCAACGTTTTTGCCTGAACCTGGCTATATTGAGGCAAGAAGAGTTTATGTTCCATACGGTGCAGAAGATGAATATAAAAAGATATTTGAATTTAGTAATATACAATCCCGCCACACCGACCTTAACATTGCCGATGGTGCAATAGAGGTTAACGGCAACGAATATATTCAGCACAAGGCGGACGGCGACGTAACAGGCACGATAGACGAGACGCTTGTCATATATAGTGATGATGCGACCGCGGAGACGGAAAACAGTGTTGTTATCAGTGACGGAACAGAAGAGCTGCCTGTAAGAGTAGCATTGAAAGACGTGAACATCAACAGGGAAAATACTGTAGGGGATGCTGTGATGCTATCGGACGGAGCATACGTTGACATGATAATACAGGGTACAAACACCCTGCGTGGAGGTAATTCGGCAGCCGGACTGAGAGTGGCTACGAAATACGAAGAAGACGACACACCAGTTATACCCACACTGAATATATGCCAGCTCAGTACGGGAACGCTGAACACTTATGGCGGTTCCGCTTCTTCTGACGGTTGGGGTGGTGGTGCCGGCATAGGCGGAAACGTGTATGAGAATCCCGGCAACATATTCATAAACGCAGGAACGATTTATGCCGAAGGCTGCAAGGGCAGTGCAGGCATCGGCAGCGGATGGATATGTGCCAAGAATAAATACACCCGTTGCGGTCGTATTGCCATTTATGGAGGAAACGTGAAAGCAGTATATGGAGGCGACGGACGTTATGACTATACTTGCGGAATATCTGTAGGAGAGGCTGTCGGTTCGGCAAACAATTCCTTGCTGTTCTACGTTTCGGAGAACGCCACTTTCGAGGGAACGAAGAAATCAAATGTCATAACGACCGATGCGGATGGCAATTTCAGTGCGACAGCTACGATCTATAGGGGCAATGAGAACGGTTCGGAAGAGACTATATCATCAAATTCCAGCCTTGAAGACAACGCCATCGCATTTACTAATGTGCCTGCCCTCACGGACTATGCGGACAATATTGTGCTGCAGAAAGGAACGTATGACGGAGTTTTTTACGAAAACAACACCTGTCGCAATATTAACCTCGTGGAGGGCAAGCCTTTCTACACACCAGAAGACTTCAAAGCAGAAAATGCATGTTTTACTGTCAACACCGATGAGAATTTCGTCTATGCCGACGGCACCAACGGATGGCATACGCTCTGCCTGCCGTTCAGCGGGAATTTCTATGCCGATGATGAGCTTGTGACACCATTTGAAAGCAATAAAGATACAAAAGGTACATTCTGGCTGAAAACATTCTCGGGAACAGTTAGCGATAATGTTTTAGGTTTCAACTACGCTCAGTCTGTGGAAGCCGGCAAACCTTATATTTATGCTATACCCGGTGACGCTTGGGGCGACGAGCACAGCATGATAGGCAAACAAATATGCGTTAAAGGCACTAACACCACCGTGAGCATGGCTTTGAACAATGCAACAGGTACAGCATATAGCTTTGAAGGCTCTCTGACCAATAGCAACATAGACAACTGCTATGTATTAAACACCGACGGCAACGCTTTCGAGCTACAGCAAAACAGCATAGAGATACAGCCGTTCAGTGCAGTAATAAAAGCGATAGCCGCGCAGTCTGGAGCGCCAAAGAAAAGTCTCTACATAGCAGGCGGCAGCGCCACCGGCATCTATAATGTGACACCGGAAACAGAAGTAAAAAGCAGTACGCTCTACAACCTGAAAGGACAACGGGTATCTAAACCTGTTAAGGGAACAATATACATTAAGGACGGAAAGAAGTATATGTATTAAAAGAAACCGCAAAACAGTGTTTATCAAAATTTTAAATAACTAAGAAATCACTCAAAAAACGGCTCAGGCGCAGAAGTCTGCGGCTGAGCCACAAAACAAAGTCACTATGAAAAAGAAATATATTAAACCAGCCATCGAGGTGCTGAAGGTAGAATGTAATCTGTTAGCAGGCAGTTTTAGGGGAGATTCACAAAACAATCCAAATCTAACACCGCAATATGATGACATAGAAAATGATAATTGGTGACGATTGCACTTGATTATTAAGAGGCAGGAGGTGAGGTAGGAGTGTTAGGAAGAGTAGGAAAAGTAGGA
>JAUNSB010000040.1:0-34676 GCA_030539375.1 Prevotella sp. | reverse complement strand
ACCCCGAGATTACAAATCACGTGCTCTGGCCAACTGAGCTAAAGAGGCGGGTGGGTAAGCTACTTATATCGCGCCGCTACAACCAACTACCTTTGCTACGTTCCCGTCCTGGAGGATTCGAAGGGAGCTGGCCGTACAAGACTTACCCGTCTTGAAAGGTGCATTTCAGAAATGCGGTGCAAAGGTACGCATTTTTTTTCGTTCCACCAAATTTTTTCGGAAAAAAATCACTCTCACCGGCAAAACCGTTAATTTTTTATAATAAGGTGGCGGCAGTTTGGGATTTTGCTTAAAAAGTGCTATATTTGCAAAGAAATTTTGCATTCTTTCAACAATGAGCGACGAGACTAAAGACAAAGAAAACATAGAAAACGAGAACCTGAACGCTACAGGAAGCGAAGACATTAGTGCAACAGAAGAAGCAACCGAAATCGCGGAAGAAAACAGCGAGCACTCGGACTACAAGCCAGTGAACCGCTTTGACGCATCGGCGGTGCACCATCTCAGCGGCATGTACCAAAACTGGTTTCTGGATTACGCATCGTACGTAATCCTGGAGCGCGCCGTGCCTCACATTGAGGACGGATTCAAGCCCGTACAGCGCCGAATAATGCACTCGATGAAGCGCATGGATGACGGCAGATACAATAAGGTGGCAAACATTGTGGGACACACCATGCAGTTTCACCCTCACGGCGACGCATCGATTGGCGACGCCCTCGTGGGAATGGGACAAAAGGACCTGCTGGTGGACACTCAGGGTAACTGGGGAAACATATTGACGGGCGACCGCGCCGCCGCTCCCCGATACATCGAGGCAAGACTGTCGAAGTTTGCACTCGACACCGTGTTCAACAGCAAGACCACCGAGTGGCAGCTCAGTTACGACGGACGCAATCAGGAGCCCATAACCCTGCCCGTGAAGTATCCTCTGCTGCTGGCGCAAGGCTCCGAGGGAATAGCCGTGGGACTGTCGTCGAAAATCCTGCCCCATAACTTCTGCGAGATATGCGATGCCGCGATAAGCTATCTGCACGGCGAGGAGTTTCATCTGTATCCCGACTTCCCCACCGGCGGAAGCATTGACGTGTCGAAATACAACGACGGACAGCGCGGCGGAGTGCTCAAGGTGAGGGCAAAGATTGAGAAACTGGACAACAAGACGCTGGTGATAAGGGAGATTCCCTACGGCAAGACAACCACCACGCTGATTGAATCGATACTGAAAGCCATCGAGAAGGGAAAGATAAAGGTGCGCAAGGTCGACGACAACACCGCGGCACAGGTGGAGATACAGGTGCACCTGGCGCCGGGAGTATCGTCGGACAAGACGCTCGACGCTCTCTACGCATTCTCCGACTGCGAGGTGAACATCTCGCCCAACTGCTGCGTGATACGCGACAAGAAGCCGTGCTTCCTCACCGTTAGCGACGTGCTGCGCCACAATGTTGACCACACCAAGGACCTGATACGTCAGGAGCTGGAGATAAAGAAAAACGAGCTGCTGGAGCAGCTGCACTTCCAGTCGCTCGAAAAAATATTCATCGAGGAGCGCATCTACAAGGACAAGAAGTTTGAGCAGGCTCCTGACACCGACTCGGTGTGCGAGC
The DNA here is from genome assembly GCA_030539375.1 of Prevotella sp. GTDB lineage: Bacteria > Bacteroidota > Bacteroidia > Bacteroidales > Bacteroidaceae > Prevotella. Next base: position 33,066 of record JAUNSB010000040.1, on the reverse strand, counting down.
ACATCGACAACCGCCTCACCCCATACTATCCGCAATTCGTGCGCGAGGTGACAAAGGATGACATACTGCGCTTGCTGGAAATCAAGATGCAGCGCATTCTGAAGTTCAACAAGGACAAGGCAGACGAGCTGATGGCGCGCATAAAGGCGGAGATAGAGCAGATTGACCGCGACCTGAACAACCTGGTGGAGATGACTGCCGACTGGTTCCGTTTCCTCAAGGACAAATACGGCAGCAGCCATCCGCGACTGACCGAGATCCGCAACTTCGACACCATCGAGGCGACCAAGGTGGTGGAGGCAAACGAAAAGCTCTACGTCAACCGCGCCGAGGGATTCATAGGCATGGGACTGAAGAAAGACGAGTTTGTGTGCAACTGCTCCGACATCGACGACATCATAATCTTCTTCAAGGACGGCAAGTACAAGGTAATCAGGGTTGCCGACAAGGTGTTTGTGGGCAAGAACCTGCTGCACATAGACGTATTCAAGAAAAACGATGCGCGCACTATATATAATGTGGTGTACCGCGACGGAAAGAAGGGGCCCTACTACATGAAGCGATTCAACGTGACCAGCATGACACGCGACCGCGAATACGACGTGACACAGGGCACGCCAGGCTCAAAGATAATGTACTTCACCGCCAACCCCAACGGCGAGGCTGAGGTGGTGAAGGCAACGCTCGACCCGAGCGTGAAGGAGAAGCGCAGGAGCATCTTCCTGGAAAAGGACTTCAGCAACATGGCGATAAAGGGGCGCACCAGCAAAGGCAACATATTCTGCAAGGACCCCATCAACCGTATAACGATGAAGAGCCGGGGACATTCCACGCTGGGAGGACGCAAAGTGTGGTTTGACCACGACATAAAACGTCTGAACTATGATGACCACGGCGAATATCTGGGCGACTTCTTCGATGGCGACACCATCCTGGTGGTGCTCACCACGGGCGAGTACTACACCACCAGCTTCGACGTGAACAACCACTACGAGGACAACATCCTGCGCATTGAGAAATACGACCCGCACAAGGTATGGACGGCGGCGCTCTTCGATGCCGACAACGAAGGCTACCCCTATCTCAAGAGGTTTGAGATGGAGGCAGGCAAGCGCAAGCAGACTTTCCTCGGCGACAACAGCTCGTCGAAGATGATTCTGCTCACCGACACCGTATATCCGCTGATAAAGGTGACATTCGGCGGCGCCGACAGCTTCCGCGAGCCAATGGAGATAGATGCCGAGCAGTTCATCGCCGTGAAGGGATTCAAGGCAAAAGGCAAGCGCATAAGCACGTGGGCGATTGACAGCATTGAGGAGCTGGAGCCAGTGAGACAGCCCGAACAGCCAACAGCCGAGGAGCCGGAGGAAAGCGTGAGCGAGGAGAACCTCGATCCCGACTCGGGCAAGTCGGAACAGCAGATAATCGACGAGATGACCGGACAACTAAACCTTTTCAGCGATGAGGACGTATAAACTGACGATAATGGAATGCCTTGTGGCGGCGATACTCGCCTGCCCTGCCACGGCTGCCGCACAGAATGCAGCGGCAGCGGAGCAGAGTATGACGGCAACGGAGCAGGGCATGACGGGGGACAATCATGGCACAACGGGGGTGACACACACCGTGACCCACCAGATTGGCGCCGGCACCACAAAGATACTCGACACATACCTGAGCAACGAGCATTTCTCGGGCACGGGGCTGACATACCTCAACACCTCGGAACGCGAGCGCGAGGGCAGCCGCTGGGCCAGCCTCATTGAGCATCAGGCAAACCTCAGCATCGGCAACGACCGCGAGGACATGGCTAACGAGATGGAGGGAGCCTACAGTTTCCTTTTCAGCCGCCTGTACAGATGGAATATGCTTGGCAACCGCCTCACACTGCAGGCTGGAGGCACGGCAGGCGCCACGGTAGGGTTCATCTACAACACCGCCAACGGCAACAATCCGGCACAGGCACGCGCCGCAATAAACATCATGCCCACAGCAGCGGCGGCCTACCGCTTCAAGGCTCTCAGGCGCAACATGCAGCTGCGCTACGAGCTGCAGCTGCCATTAGTGGGAGTGATGTTCTCGCCCAACTACGGACAGTCTTACTACGAGATATTCTCGCGAGGCAACTACGACCACAACATCGTGCCCACGACATTCGCATCGGCACCCAACTTCCGTCAGCAGCTGTCGCTGGACATCAACGTGTCAAAGCGCCACTCACTGCGTCTGGGCTATCTCGGCGACTACCAGCAAGCCAAGGTCAACAACCTGAAAAGCCACGTCTACTCCCACCGGGTGATGATCGGCATAGTAAGAAAATTCCAAATCACACACCACCGCCCATGATTACAAAGCCCAACAACACCATGGCGCAATGGCTGCGTCGCGCCACCATAGCTCAATGCCTGCGCCGCGCCGCAAGGCTCATTGCCGCCCCCCTCATCGCCGCGCCACTGTTCATGATGCTTTTGGCATCATGCGTTGACGAGGACGAGCACCCCAACACCCCCCAGGGCAACTTCGAGGCACTGTGGAAGATAATGGACGAGCGCTACTGCTTCTTCGACTATAAGAGCCACGAATACGGGCTGGACTGGAACGAAGTGTATAATAAATATAAGGTACGCGTGACAAGCACCATGACCGACGCACAGCTGCAGGAGGTGCTGAGCGACATGCTTGCGGAACTGCGCGACGGCCACGTGAACCTCTCAACCACAGCCGACTTCAGCCGTTACTGGTCATGGAAGGAAGCCTTTCCCGCCAACTTCAGCGACACTCTGCAGCGCCGGTACCTCGGCACCGACTACAAGATGACCGGCGGAATGAAATACAAGATTCTCGACGACAACATCGGCTATATTTATTACGGTGACTTCACGGCAGGCATCGGCGAAAGCAACGTTGACGAGGTTATCAGCTCCATGATGCTGTGCCGCGGACTTATCATCGACATCCGCGACAACGGCGGCGGCAATCTCACCTACGCCGAAAAGCTGGCGGCGCGCTTTGTCCATGAGAAGACTCTCGTGGGATATATGCAGCACAAAAACGGCAAGGGACACAGCGACTTCTCGTCAATGGAGCCGCAATATCTCTATCCGTCAAGCCGTCTGCGCTGGCACAAGCCTGTGTGTGTGCTCACCAACCGCAGTGTGTTCAGCGCCGCCAACGAGTTTGCAAAATACATGAAATGCTGTCCCAACGTGAAGGTGGTGGGCGACAAGACCGGAGGCGGAGCAGGCTTGCCCATGAGCAACATGCTGCCCAACGGATGGTATGTGCGCTACTCAGCCTGCCCGATGTACGACAGCCAAAAGCGCAGCACCGAGTTTGGCGTTGAGCCCGACATAAGCGTGGGCATCACCGACGAGGACTTCGCCAAGGGCATCGACACGATTCTTGAAAGGGCGAGGGAGGAGATTTAGAATAATTCGTAACTAAAAATTACAACAATGGAGAAGCGCAAATTGAAGCTGTGCCCAATAGGCATACAGACATTCTCGGAAATTATCGAGAATAATTATCTGTACATCGACAAGACAGAAATTATATATAATCTGACACATAGCGCAGGTAAATATTTCTTCCTGAGCCGCCCGAGGCGGTTCGGCAAGTCATTACTTACATCCACGCTGAAAAGCTATTTCGAGGGCAGGAAAGACCTGTTTAAGGGACTCGCCATGGAGCAGCTTGAAAAAGAGTGGACACAACACCCAGTACTGCACTTCGACATGAGCACGGCAAAGCATGTGGACAAGGAGCAACTGGAAAGTATGCTCAATTTCCAGCTTGCCGATTATGAAAAGATATACGGCAGACCGGAGGCTGCCAATAAAATCAACGACAGACTAAAAAGCCTTATAATGCGCGCAAATGCGCAGACAGGCAAAAAAGTGGTGGTGCTCATCGATGAGTACGACGCTCCGCTGCTCGACGTGATGCACGAAGACGAGAATCTGCCTGTGCTCCGCAACGTGATGCGCAACTTCTATTCTCCATTAAAGGCATGCGACCCATATCTGCGCTTCGTGTTTCTCACCGGCATAACCAAGTTCTCGCAGCTCAGCATATTCAGCGAGCTGAACAACATAAGCAACATAAGCATGGACGAAGAATATTCCGCCATCTGCGGAATCACCAAGGAGGAACTGCTCACGCAAATGTCAGGGCACATTGCGAAGCTTGCCGAAAAGCTAAAGCTGACAGAAGAAGAGACACAGCAGAAACTAAAGGAGAAATACGACGGCTATCACTTCACATGGCCATCACCCGACATATACAATCCGTTTAGCCTGCTGAACGCATTTGCAAAAGAAAAGTTAGACAGCTACTGGTTTGGCAGCGGCACTCCCACCTATCTTATAGAGATGCTGCGTAAATATAACATCGCCCCATCAGGAATAGGAGGAATGGAGGCTATGGCATCGGAGTTTGACGCACCAACAGAACGGCTATTAAACATCACCCCACTGCTCTACCAGAGCGGATATATAACCATAAAAGACTACGACGAGATGTTCCAAAGCTATCATCTGGACATTCCAAACAACGAGGTGAGGATTGGACTGATGAAGAGCCTCATACCATACTATGTCACTCCAGACTCGCTTTCAACCACATCCACTGTAATAAACATGGCGCGTGCATTATACCGTGACGACATGGACGCCATGTTAGGCATTCTACAGGAGTTCATGCTCACCGTGCCCTATTGCGACAACACCGACTACGAGGGACATTACCAGCAGATGCTATACATCATCTTCTCGCTCTTCGGTATGTATGTAGACGTGGAGGTGCGCACTCCACGTGGCCGTGTGGACATAGTGATGCGGACACAGACCACATTATATATAATTGAATTGAAGCTCAACAAGAGTGCCGCCACCGCAATGAAACAAATCACCCTGAAGGATTACTCCTCGCGTTTCGCACTATGCGGACTGCCAGCAGTAAAGGTCGGAATAAACTTCGACAGCGAGAAGCGGACTATTGGCAACTGGAGCATTGAGCCTGTAAAGTGATGAGCCAACAAACAGCAATAAAGGACGTTGATGCAGGCACAAAATTAGAAAAAACTCACACACAGCATCAGGAATGCATGTCACATGCAATAAAAAAAAGATTATTGCGTTAATATACAGAAAACAAGAATTGAAATGGAAGACAAAAAAACAGACATTATAGATTTAAGAGAAGTATTCAAAAAAATCGTCGCAAACAAGCGGCTGTTTCTGAAAACCATCCCTGTGGCGTTCGTACTTTCGTGCATCTACATATTCTCTATTCCGCGCTATTACAGCACAGCAACCACACTGGCTCCCGAACTTGGCGGCTCGTCAGAAATGGGCGGTTTGGCTTCGATAGCCTCATCATTTGGCTTTGACCTGTCAAACATGCAAAGCGCAGACGCCATCAATCCCCTGCTCTACCCCGACCTGATGGACGACAACGGTTTTGTGGCTGCCCTGTTTAAAATAAAGGTACAATCGGCTGACGGTGAAATATCAACCACATATTATGACTATCTGAAAAAACACCAGAAACATGCGTGGTGGAAATACCCCATAAACTGGGTGAAAAAACTATTCACGCCTAAAGATAAAGAAACGAAATCAGGCAGTAAGTTCGACCCCTACCACATGTCGAAAAGTGACGATACAGTGGCAAACATGATCCGCAAGAACATCGCACTGAGCGTGGACAAAAAAAACGGAGTAATCACCATTGCAGTTAAGGACCAGGACAAGCTGATATGCAAAACCATAGCTGACTCCACCCGCAGCCAGCTACAAAAGCACATAACAGAATACCGCACCACAAAATCGCGTGCCGACATGGAGTATTACCGTCAGCTTATGCTCGATGCCAAGCAGCAATACGACAAGTCGCGCCAGCTGTATGCCAGCTATTCGGACTCTAACATCGACCCCATCCTTCAGTCGGTAAAGCTGAAAGTCACAGACCTTGAGAACGAGATGCAGCTAAGATACAACACCTACAGCACCATGTGCGCCCAATATCAGGCAGCAAAGGCAAAGGTGCAGGAGCGCACCCCGGCATTCACTGTCATCCAGGGAGCTGCTGTGCCGATAAAGCCCGCCGGCCCGAAGAGGATGCTGTTTGTAATAGGAATGATTATTTTGGCATTCTTCGGAACCTCACTATACGCCGTAAAATACAATACAAGCAAAAAGATGAATCAGGAAAAGGCCCAAAAGCAATAATGAATCCCCAAAAGAGAATTATCATAAATACACTTGCCCAACATATAAGAACGACATTAAACATATTAATGTCGCTCTTTTCTACGCGGCTCATACTATCTGCGCTGGGAAATAATGACTTCGGCACATTCTCGCTCATAGGCAGCACTGTAGCAATGCTGGGATTTATAACCAACGCCATGGTTGTCACCACACAACGCCATTTGTCATTTTCATACGGGAAGAACAATATCCAAAACACTAAAAAAGTATTTGCGAACAGCCTGTTCATACACATTTTGACTGGACTGATATTGTTTGCAGCACTTTTAGCGGTAACACCATTGCTCTTTAACGGTTTTCTTACGATAGAAAGCTCACGGATTGACACAGTCATAAAAGTATATATACTGATGGGAGCCATTCTTTTCATCACATTTGTCACTTCCCCATTCAGAGCCCTGTTCATAGCAAGAGAAAATATTGTATACATATCAATTATAGATTTTATTGACGGTGTTTTAAAACTATGTCTTGCCATAATGCTACTTCACATCAATGCGGACCGGCTCATAACATACGCCTTAATGATGACAGGCGTCACGATTTTCAATTTTATTGCATTTGCAGCATATGCAAAGAGTAAATTCGCGGAAACAGTGTTAATACCCAAACGCCAAGACATAAAAGTAAGTTACATAAAAGAGCTTATGAGCTTTGCCGGGTGGACAATATACAGCATGGGATGCATCATCGGGCGCACACAAGGCATGGCTATTGTTCTTAACAGATTCTTTGGTACAATCATAAACACATCCTACGGCATAGCCTCACAAATATCGGGAGCCGTGCAATTCATAGCACAGGCCGTGCTCAATGCGATGAGCCCACAGATAATAAAATCAGAAGGTGCCAAAGAACACAGCCGCATGCTCACATTATCAGAAATGACAAGCAAATATGCATGTTTGATGCTGTCTGTAGCCGTGATTCCTATAATTTTTGAGATGCCATCCATATTAGAAATATGGCTGAAAGAAGTTCCTGACAACACTGTAATGTTCTGCCAGTTTATTCTTATAGCATCCATTGCCGACCAGACAACAATAGGCCTAGGCATTGCCAATCAGGCTATAGGAAAAATAAAGGTCTACTCCCTAACCATCAATACACTTAAGATTATAACACTTCCATTGGCTTGGATATGCCTCAAACTCGGTCTTCCTGCCATATCCACCATGTGGTGCTACCTTGGTATGGAAATTATATGTGCCGCTGCACGGCTGCCATTTCTAAAATACACAGCAGGATTGTCTATATGCCACTATATAAACAATGTATTCATACGTATATTGCCTCCATTAGCGGCATTACTCGTAACAGGATGGGGGATAACAACTGCAACAACCTTTCCCCTACGTTTTCTAGTCACCATCGCGTTATCAGTTGCCGTAGGTGCTGCCGTAATATGGAGATTCAGCCTTACAGACAGAGAAAGAACAGTTGCGCTGGACATCATAAAAAGGAAAAAACAATGAAAAAAGCAATAAAGTCAATATTACGCCCAATATGGTCATCTATTTACAATTGGACATTGTCAATCATCGGAATGATTTCTCCCAAAACACTTGCTGGAATAAGATATAAAAGAGGATTCAACAAGACTATAAACTGGGAGCATCCACATGACATAAACGAAAAAATTAACTGGCTGAAATTCCATTCAGACACGTCAGAATGGACCCGTCTTGCGGACAAGTATAGAGTAAGAGAATATGTATGTTCATGCGGGCTTGAGGAGATGCTCGTGAAACTATATGGTAAATGGAACAACGCCAAAGATATAGACTGGGAATGTTTGCCAAATGAATTTATAATAAAAACAAACAATGGCAGCGGCGACGTGTTCATCTGCAAAAACAAGGATGACATAAACATTAAGGATGTTGTAAAACATTTCAACAAACTTCTACACTCTAAATTTGGCAACTACATGGGCGAACCACACTACAACAAGATTAAGCCATGTATTATAGCAGAAGAGCTTCTTGACGCCAAGAAGCAGGCGATAGAGTCTTCATCTCTTGTAGACTATAAAATATGGGCTTTTGACGGCAAACCCGCATATATATGGGCCTGCCATAACAGAACTCCCCACTCCGTAGTTGTGGGATTATACGACCTTGAATGGAATTTTCATCCGGAATACTCCATCTCCACACCGCATTACATATTATCAGACAGCCCCATACCCAAGCCTCAATCATTAAAGCGCATGCTTCAGGCCGCTGCCATTCTGTCAAAAGGTTTCCCAGAATTAAGAGTAGACCTCTATGAAGTTGACGGCAAGCCATACTTTGGGGAATTAACATTTTCATCGGCTGCCGGATTCAATGATTTCTATACAGAAGAATTTTTGGGAATTCTCGGTGACCTGGCAAATATTAACGTTTAGGGAATGTACCAATTATGGATAAAATAACATCAAAACTCAAATACTCAAATATAATACAGGTGTGTGCGCTTACAGCCCTATTATTAAACGTAAGCATCAGTTTCACTGTATTTGACTTCATGCAGCCAATCTCATACATTGTATGGGCCACATGCTGTCTGAGCATAGTAATAATGTTTATTTTATTCACACGCAAGCCAGTCATATCGTATTTCGATTTGATAGTTTCCATCTATTTGCTTCTGCTTATTACCTTCACCATTCTAAACAGCACGGACATAAAGATGGCTATATATAAATCAATAGAGATATTTTTACTGATGCTGATTATTAATTACAAACATGACATCAAGCTGATAGCAAAGACATGTGCAATTGTTATGTCATGCTGCGTATATCTTAATCTCGCCATTATGATTCTTTTCCCAAACTGGATGTTTGTAGCCAAAGATTTAGCAGACTGCCATTTGCTTGGCGGAAACTATAATCAGATAGGATGCAGGCTCATAACAGCCATTATATTGAACATACTATGCATAAAAACAAACTGGAAATGGATTATAAACACGGTTCTGCTTTTTATCGTATCAATAATAACACTTGCACTGGTGGGCTCAATGACATCATTGTCATGTATTTTGATGTTCGCCATATTCTGTCTTGTGCCGTCAATAAAAATACAAAAAATTGGAGTAGCAGTTTTTTTCTTATTCTTCATATTTTTTCAATGCACAGTAGTTTTCAGCGGCGAAGGCCTTCACAACAACCCGTATGCTGTGTACATAATAAAAGATATATTACAAAAAGACATAACATTCACTAACAGAACAGAAATGTGGGATGCAGCTGGAAAGATTTCCGCAGAATCTCCAATAATAGGATATGGATTTGTGAATAGCGAATGGTATGTGTCAAATATGAACTCTTTTGCCATTGGCCCACATAATTTCATTTATTCAGTACTAATCAACGGAGGTGTCACACTTCTGTGTGTACTTATAATTCTATGCATAATTGCTCTACATAGCATTTTAAAAAACTGTGACAAAATTGCAATTATACTGCTAATGGGACTTTCATCGTTATTTTTTATGATGACAATGGAGGTATATCCTTTCTTCTTCTTGTTTTTTCTATTATATTTCACATATCATTACCAATCTCTATCACCATCAAACATCATTTCTTAAAACACTATAACATGCAAGATACAGACAAGCCACTATTATCTATAATAATGCCCTTCTACAACAACAAAGAACTTGTTGCAGAAATGATTGACAGCATATTAGCCAACAGTTTCAAGAACTGGGAACTGCTGGCTATTGATGACGGTTCCTCAAAGGAAACCATAGAACACCTTAACATATATAAAAAAGACAAACGAATACGCATAATAAAACGCGACATATCTCCCAAAGGAGCACAGACCTGCCGTAATATAGGCATAGAAAAAATGCACGGAGAATTTGCAGTATTCTTTGATTCAGACGACTATATCACCCCGTATTGTCTCCAAACAAGAATAAACATCATAAGAAAACATGCAGATTTAGATTTCATAGTATTCCCATCTGGAACTTACAACGAACATACATTTTATCCCAATGCGCCAAAATTCAAATATGGATATGGCGTACACAAAAATGACATCACAGCATTTGCACGCAGAGAACTCCCGTTTATCGTTTGGAACAATATCTACAGGAGTGATTCCATAAAAGCATACCAAATGAAATGGGATACAAATCTTCTGTCGCTGCAAGATGCAGATTTCAATATAACTGCCATAACACGTGGTATGAAATACAAATATGCAAATGTAAGACCAGACTATGGTTACAGAATAGCATATAGTCAAGAATCAGTATCAAAAAAGATATTATCCGAAGAACATTTCAACAGCCATATCTACGCGACAAAAAAATTCTTCAAACTATTACAACCCATATATGGACATAAGTATGACTATGCCGTATTCCAAGGTTTACTCTGTATATATAACAGAGTTTTTACAAACGGAATAAACAAAGCCGCCGCATTAGACATGGCAAAATGCATATATGAATACAACCATATAATAGGATTGATATTTAAATTGCAGGTTAAACTTACAATTATTCTTGGACAGCTCATATCTGCAAGAAAAGCGCGCCAAATCATTATGGCACCATATCTTATAATGCATATAAGAAGAGAAAAGGTCATACAAAACAAGATTAAAAGCATTTTATAAGGACATGAAGCGACTATCTATAATCATAGTAACATACAACTCTGAAAAAGATATATATGATTGCATATCATCTATTATCAAGCACGCCGACATTCCGATGCCGGAGCTTGAGGTAATCATCGTTGACAACAACAGCAAAGATTCGGACAAGATGTTCTCAAAAATCACAGACATCTATGGCGATGACATTGTGTTGATAAAAAACACACGCAACGGTGGTTACGGACAAGGCAACAACGTAGGTATACGCAGAGCCACAGCACCCGTGATACTGATAATGAATCCAGACGTGAGATTAGCAACCCCCATTTTCAAGACAGCCGCAGAAGCATTTGAGAATAATCATCAACTATGTATTTACGGCATGAAACAAATGCTCACACCAACACAGCCAAGCTCATCGTCATTCAACTGCACATACATGATGAATGGATACATTAGTACTTTACTTACCGGACTAAGCAACCGACTTGACTGGTATATTCCACGTTATATGCACTTCTCTGGATCATGTTTTTTTATAAGGAAAGCATTCTTTGAAAAGATTGGACTTTTCGACGAATCAAACTTTATGTATGGCGAAGAAGACGATTTACACTACCGCCTGAGGAAAGCAGGATATAAAACGATGAAATACAATGCAAATCTGAAATATATCCATTTAGTAAAAGACAGGAAGCCAAACCTGGAGTATGAATTAAAGCTCATAGATGTGGCTGTACGCCAAAACGAAAAAAAAGGTTATCCTGCATATAAAACTGTCAAAAACAGACTGCGTAATGCAAAAATACTCCTCATAAGAGAGTATCTGCATATAAAAATGGGTAAACAGGACACTACACTATATCTCATGCTAAAAGATTTGATAGCCAATTTAAGGCAATATAAATATACTAAAAATATATAACAATATGACAATATCCGTGTTAATATCATGCATGCACCAAAAAGATACAAGCATAATATCACGTTCTAACGTGAGAACTAATGCTGTTGTAATCAACCAGTGCGACAGAGAATCTACAGAAAAAACAATATTCACCGATGCTAATGGGCAAAAGCATCAGTTGCATTTCATTTGCACCAAAGAACGTGGATTAGCAAAAAGCCGTAATAAAGCCATAGATAATTCAGAAGATGATATTTGCCTTATTATGGATGATGATGAAACTCTATACGATAATTATGAAAGCATAATTACAAATGCTTTTCAAGAATATAATGACGCAGATATTATAGCTTTTAATGTCGATAGAAATAAAGCTAAGAAATACGCAAAATCTCCACACAATGTAGGATTTTTAAGAGCATTAAAAATTTCAAGCGTCGAAATATGTTTCAGAAGAAAGTCTATAAACGACAAAAACATCCGATTTGATATTGAAATGGGCTCCGGCACTGGTCATGGAGCAGGAGAGGAAAATGCTTTTTTATATGAATGTCTCCGTAAAGGACTCAAGATAAAATATGTTCCGCAAAAAATAGCAACTCTTTCTACAGCATCTGATTCACAATGGTTCAATGGATTCACAGATAAATACTTCCTACAAAGAGGATGGGCAACAGAACGCTATATGGGGAAATTTGTAGCCACACTTTATGCTATATATTATATAGTATGCAAAAGAAACATGTATAAAAAGGACTGTAGTCAATGGAATGCCTTTAAAAACACCATTAAAGGTATTTATTGTAAAAATATTTGGCATGAGACATCCAATTAAATGAATTAATAGAAAATTCATACAATAATTAAATTGTTAATGCGTTATTTAAATATGTTAGATAAAAACAGCATAATGAAAGATATAAAAATTGCAGTAATTGGATTAGGGTATGTGGGATTGCCCTTAGCCAGATTATTCTCTACAAAATATAAAACCATTGGATTTGACATGAACCAAAATAGAGTGAATACTCTGATGAACGGTCATGACACAACCCTTGAAGTTGATGATCAGCTACTTCAAGCAGCAATACAAAACGGGTTCACATGCACAACAGACATTAATAGCATTAAAGATTGTAATTTTTACATTGTTGCAGTACCTACCCCTGTAGACAACAATAACAGACCAGACTTACGTCCGTTGCTATGTGCAAGTGAGACTGTTGGAAAAGTAATTTCCAAAGGGGATATCGTTATGTACGAATCAACGGTATACCCTGGAGTTACAGAAGAAGAATGCCTGCCAGTGGTGGAACGTGTTTCAGGTCTAAAATTCAATGAAGATTTCTTTGCTGGATATTCCCCAGAGCGTATCAATCCGGGAGATAAGGAACATACAGTAGAAAAAATTAAGAAGGTGACATCGGGTTCCACACCTAATATTGCCGACATAGTAGATTCCGTATACAACTCTGTGTTGGTGAACGGCACTCACAAGGCACCGTCCATAAAAGTCGCTGAGGCATCTAAGATTATAGAAAACTCACAACGCGATGTAAACATTGCCTTCATGAATGAGCTGGCAAAGATATTCAATGCCATGGGGATAGACACACATGACGTTATTGAGGCTGCGGCATCGAAATGGAACTTCATAAAACTTACACCGGGATTAGTGGGCGGACACTGCATAAGCGTTGATCCATATTATCTTATTCAGAAAGCGCAGGTATACGGAGTTTTGCCAAGAGTCATGTCATCTGCACGCAGACTAAACGACGGTATGGGTGACTATGTGGCAAACCAAACGATAAAGCTTATGAACAAGAAAGGTGTGCTGGTAAAAGATGCCGACATTCTGATACTCGGCGTGACATTCAAGGAGAACTGTCCCGACATTAGAAACACCAAGATTGTTGATATCTATCATACGCTGAGCGAATATACAAACAACATCACCGTGTATGACCCATGGGCTGATACTGCCAACGTAAAACACGAATATGGAATAGACATAACATCTGGCGATATTAAAAAGTTAAGCGGCAAGTTTGATGCAGTTATCCTTGGAGTTGCACATAATGAATTCAAGAGTATGAACGTCAGGGATTTTCTGAAATCAGACAATGGAGTTATCTATGACGTAAAAGGTATTCTTGACAGGAATGTCATTGATGGACGACTATAAAACATACTATTAAAAAGAAGATATGGTATCTGTTATATGTCCCATATATAACGAGGAAAAATACATTGTAAAATGTATTGAATCGGTGTTGAAACAAGACTATCCAACTAATGACATGGAGATTTTGTTTGTTGATGGATTAAGCACAGACAGAACCAGTTCCATTGTGTCTGAATATGCAACTAAATATAACCATATACGACTGCTCAGCAATCCCAACCGCACAGTTCCTTACGCAATGAACACTGGCATAAAAACAGCTAAAGGAGATGTTATAATAAGATTAGACGGGCATGTGGAATATCCTGCCAACTATATATCCGAATGTGTGCGTTATCTTGCACTTCTCCCCAAAGCAGAAAATGTAGGGGGAGTATGCCAAACACTGCCATGCAACGAAAAGAATGTATCATACGCCATTGCAATAGCATTAAGCACCAGTTTTGGAATGGGAAATTCTTCATTCAGAATTGGCAGCAAAGAAATACGGGAAGTAGATACCGTTCCTTTTGGTTGTTTCAAAAAATCATTATTTGAGCGTATTGGTTACTATGACAATGAACTGGTAAGAAATCAAGATGATGAATTGAACGGACGAATTATAAAAAACGGAGGGGTAATATATCTTATACCCGAAATAAAGACAAAATATTTTTCAAGAGACAAAATCTGCAAAATACGCAGGATGTTCTACCAATATGGTCTCTATAAGCCTCTGGTAAACAAGAAACTTGGAAGCCCAGCTACTATAAGGCAATTTTTCCCATTATTGTTTCTTTGGGGAATAATTTTTGGAGGTATATTAAGTATATTTTCAAATATTATAATGTGGTTATACATTACGGTTTTGGCTTTATACATTATTATAGGCACTACTATAGGATGCAAGTTCGCAATAAAACATCAAAGACCATTATTGACTATCCTTATGCCGTACGTATTTGCAAACGTACATCTTAGTTACGGCTATGGATACCTTATCGGCATTTGTAAAATATTGACAAAAAAGAAGTTTAACGTAGAATCAAACAGATAAAAAATGAAGATACCATTTTCACCACCAGACGTAACAATGGAAGAAGCCGACGAGGTGCGCAATGCACTTTTGTCAGGCTGGATTACCACCGGTCCACGCACAAAGGAACTGGAAAGACAAATAGCATCATTTTGCAATACAGACAGAGCCGTATGCCTAAACTCGGCAACCGCATGTCTGGAGTCGATACTCCGAATATTAGGCATTGGTCCCGGAGACGAAGTTATCACTTCAGCTTACACCTATACGGCATCAGCCAGTGTGGTGTGCCATGTAGGTGCCAAACTTGTCATTGTTGACACGCAAAAAGATTCTTATGAGATGGATTACGGCAAGTTGAATGATGCCATCAATGAAAAGACCAAGGCAATAATACCCGTGGATTTGGGAGGAGTACCTTGTGATTATGACAGGATATTTGAAATCGTAGAATGCAAGAAACATCTGTTCCAACCAAACAACAACATACAAAAATGCATTGGCAGGGTAGCCGTGGTTGCAGATGCCGCACATGCCTTCGGTGCGAAATGGCACGGAGAAATGGTGGGTAGCATTGCAGACTTTACATCATTCAGTTTCCACGCCGTGAAGAATTTCACCACTGCTGAAGGTGGAGCATTGACATGGAAACCGATAAATGGTGTGGACAATGAGACTCTTTACAAAGAGTTTCAGCTACTGTCCCTACACGGACAGAGCAAAGATGCGCTTGCAAAGACACAACTGGGAGCATGGGAATACGACATCATTTATCCGGGATACAAATGCAACATGACCGACATTATGGCTGCAATAGGATTGGTGCAGATGCGCCGTTATCCATCATTGCTTGAACGTCGCCGTAAATTAATCGAGAAATACGACCAAGCACTAAAGCCATACAATGTACAGTTATTAGACCATTTTAATGGCGAGCATGAATCATCAGGACACCTTTATCTTGTACGATTGCTTGGAAAGGACGATAAATTCCGTAACAATGTCATTACAGAAATGGCAAAACATGATATTGCATGCAATGTACACTTCAAGCCACTGCCAATGATGACTGCATATAAAGCGTTGGGATTCAACATTGCAGACTATCCAAACGCATATAATCAGTTCCATAATGAAATAACCTTGCCGTTGCATACGAAATTGACCGACGAACAAGTAGAATATTTGTTAAATAACTTTATAGATATTGCGTTTTGACAAGATTATTCGACATACTGTTTTCATTCGTTGGATTAGTGGTGTTGTCGCCCCTACTCCTCTTGATTTACGTACTAATCAGGATAGAAAGTACTGGAGGAGGGTTCTATTGTCAGCAGCGCGTAGGAAGATATGGTCGGATTTTCAAACTGTTGAAATTCCGTTCCATGCGTACTGGCTCCGACAAAAAAGGGCTTATCACCGTAGGAGGCCATGACCCGCGTATCACACGGATGGGATATTTTATCCGCAAGTACAAGATTGATGAACTGCCACAATTGCTGAATGTGCTAAAAGGGGACATGAGCCTTGTCGGACCGCGTCCCGAGGTAAAAAAATATGTGGATATGTACACGGATGAGCAACGCCGCGTATTGAATGTCAGGCCAGGCATAACTGATTATGCCTCCATCGAGTATTCCGATGAGAACACCATACTTGGAATGGCCGACAACCCAGACAAAGTGTATGTAGAACAAATTATGCCAGACAAAATAAAGTTGAACATGAGATATATCGAGAATAACAGTCTGAAAGAGTATTTCAAGATAATATTTCTGACATTGAAAAAGATAATCTAAATTAGGATTGACATGAGAATTTTAAAGAAAGTATCACATTGGTATTTCTCTAAAGACGCATTACCTTATTGGTGTGTCTTTATATTCGACTGCCTTGTTGTGCTATGCTCAGGACTGGCATGTTATACCCTTGACCATGGAGCAACAGCTACAGCAAACAATATTGTTCCGTTATTGGAAACATTGTGTTTCTATCTCCTTTTCTATATTTTAGGATTCAGGATAATGCATACATATTCGGGAGTAATGCGATACACTTCATTTTCCGACATTTACAGAGTTGCCATTGGCAACCTCATCGGAGTAGTATGTATTGCGCTTTTGAGGCAGTTCTTCAATTTCGACGCATGGTTTGTTCCCATAAGAATGCGCGAGCTGGCTTTGACATTCATGTTAACTACAATAATAATGTGGACAGCACGCATGGTGGTGAAATACCTGTTTGAGTATTATCGTATTGACCAAGAGGCAAACCCTGTATTCATATACGGAGTAAAGAACGGAGGAACTGGAATTGCACGTGCCATCAACATGGAAGAAAAAAGGCGTTTCCGCCTATGTGGATTTGTCAGTGATGCCAATGATTTGGCTGGAAAGAGCCTTTTCGGTGTAAAGGTATATCGCAATGACAAAAACATCGTGAACATAATGCTTGAGCATAAATCCAAAACCATGCTCATCTCACCGCTCAAACAAAAGGCACTTGTAAACAACCCCGTGATGGTTGACAGGCTTATTGAGGCCGGAATATCTATTTTCGTGATGAACTCGGCAACAGAATGGGACGGGAAAAGTGACATATCCGCCACTCAGCTTAAAGAAGTGGAGATAGAGGACCTTCTGCCACGTGATGAGATACAGATAGACATGAAAGCCATTGAGAAAATACTTAAGGGCAAGAGCATTCTCATTACAGGCTCAGCAGGAAGCATAGGCAGCGAAATAGCACGACAGGTGGCCAAGTTCTCACCTGAGAAAATGTTGCTCATCGACCAGGCTGAGACACCACAGCATGACATGCGGCTGTATATGAAAAAAAATCATCCGCACATAAAAACAGATATCGTTGTGACATCGATATGCAACCAGAGCCGCATGGACACACTGTTTAAATCCTATAAGCCAGATTACGTATTCCATGCAGCTGCATACAAGCATGTACCTATGATGGAGGACAATCCATGCGAAGCTGTGCAGAATAATGTAAAGGGAACAGAAATAATTGCAGACCTGTCCGTGAAATACGGAGTAAAGAAGTTTGTCATGATTTCTACGGACAAGGCCGTCAACCCAACCAACGTGATGGGATGCTCAAAACGTATTTGTGAAATATATGTGCAAAGTCTTGACAAAGCTATCAAGAACAAAGAGAAAAATGGCATAACGCAATTTGTGACTACACGTTTCGGTAACGTTTTGGGGTCAAACGGATCAGTTATTCCGTTATTTAGAGAACAAATAAAAAACGGAGGACCTCTGACGGTGACTCACCCCGACATTTTCAGATATTTCATGCTTATACCTGAAGCATGCAAACTGGTATTGGAAGCTGGAACAATGGGAAAGGGCGGTGAGATTTTTGTATTCGACATGGGCGCTCCCGTGAAAATCGCAGACCTTGCAAGGCGCATGATAAAGTTGAGCGGTGCAAAAGACATAGAGATAAAATACACAGGGTTGCGTGATGGAGAGAAACTTTATGAGGAAGTTCTCAACGACCAGGAAATAACCAAACCAACAGTCAACAAAAAGATAAAAATTGCAACAGTCAGGGAATATAATCTTAACGAAGTGAAAATACAAATTGACAGGTTGATAGCAGACAGTTATAAATATGACGACATGGAGACTGTAGCAAACATGAAAAAAATTGTACCAGAATATAAAAGCAATCATTCTATTTACGAAATCCTTGACAAGAAATGAATGGCATTCACATATATAGAAAAAGAATTTCGCAATACATAAAACGTACCTTTGACTGTATATTGGCATTTATATGTCTTGCACTCTGTTTTCCTCTTTTTGTTATATTTTACATTATTATAAGAAAAGAAAACGGGTGTCCAGTAATATTTTCCCAAGAACGAATTGGCAAAGGCGGAAAATCATTCATGATTCTGAAATTCAGGACAATGATTGAGGAAGCGGAAAAGGACGGAGTGCCGCAGCTGGCTGAGAAAAACGATAACCGTCTTACGCCTTTTGGCAAATGGCTGCGCAAACATCATCTTGATGAGCTGCCACAGTTATGGAACGTACTTAGGGGCGATATGGCATTCATCGGTCCGCGTCCAGAGCGCAAATATTTCATAGACAAGATTATGGAGCATGACCCTCGTTATGAACTTCTATATCAAATAAGACCAGGCGTGACTTCTTACGCCACTCTATACAACGGATATACCGACACTATGGAGAAGATGCTGCGCCGTCTGGAGCTTGACCTCTATTATCTTGAACATAATTCTTTGTGGTTTGACATGAAGATTCTTATTAAGACTTTCCTTAAGATTGTTGGAGGAAAAAAAATTTAAAGACACATCACGACCGTCCAGCCATCCGCTGGACGGTCGTTTTAATTAACTTACTTTGCCGTTTATGTTAACTTACTTTGCCGGTTATGTTAAATTACTTGTTGATGGCAATATTAAAACATTTTATCACATATAAAAACATTTTTATTTTTCTTTTGGAGGTATGGAAAAAATGTTGTAATTTTGCAAAATCCATAGACATTAGGAACAATTCACGAATGTCCACAGGAAACATGGCATACATGCCATGAAAAAATTCATAAAAGAAATATAATTATGGCAAAGAGAAAACGGATACCATACGGAATGATGAACTTCGTAGACGTGATAGGAGACAACTGCTACTACGTTGACAAGACACGGTTCATCGAGAAAATTGAGAATGCAAACAGGTTTTTCTTCTTTATCCGTCCAAGACGGTTCGGGAAGAGCCTCACAATGTCAATGCTACAGCATTATTATAATATTTTAGAGGCCGACAGCTTTGAAAAACTGTATGGAGACCTTTACATCGGAAAACATCCGACACCAGAGCATAACACATACCTTATAATGGACCTGAACTTTGCTGTAGTGAATGCGGAGATAAACAACTATCGCAGCTCATTGGATGCACACTGCAACACAGAGTTTGAATGCTTCTGTGACAGATACAAAGAATACATACCGCAATACGTCAAGGAAGGTCTGATAAAGTTGAGGGATAAAGGTGCCGTTGAGCAACTGGACTATCTGTATAAAAGATGTAAAGACCACGGACTCAAGATATATCTGTTTATCGACGAATACGACCATTTCACAAACAAGATTCTCTCTGAGCCAGAATGTCTTGATGAATATAAAAGCGAGACTCATGGCACGGGATACCTACGCAACTTCTTTGATACAATAAAGGCAGGTACCGCATCATCCATCAGGCGCGTATTCGTTACAGGCGTAAGTCCCGTAACTATGGATGACCTCACAAGCGGGTTCAACATCGGTACCAACTACTCGATGGCGGAGGAGTTTAATGAGATGACGGGATTCACAGAGAAGGAAGTACGTGACATGCTCGACTATTATGCCACAACATGCGAGTTCCATCATACAACTGACGAGCTGATTGAGCTGATGAAGCCATGGTATGACAACTATTGTTTTGCAGAAGAATGTTATGGTCAAACAACCATGTACAATTCATGTATGGTTCTCTATTTCATAGACCAATACATAAACTTCAGGAAATGCAGAATACCGCATGACATGATTGAAGACAACATACGGGTGGACTACAACAAACTGCGCATGCTTATACGCAAGGACAAGGAATTTGCACACGATGCATCCATCATACAATCACTGGTGGAGAACGGATTTATTGCAGGTGAGCTGAAAAAAGGCTTTCCTGCCGAATCCATAGCAAGCCCCGACAACTTCATCAGTCTGCTCTACTACTTCGGCATGCTCACCATCGCCGGAACATACCGCGGCAACACAAAGCTCGCCATACCCAACCAGGTGGTGAGAGACCAGATATACAGCTACCTGCTTGCCAACTACAATGACGTGGGACTGGAACAAGACAGATACGAGAAGCGCAAGATGGAGACGGACATGGCATACGACGGCAACTTCAAGCCGTTCTTCCAATATATAGAGGAGTGCCTGCAACGTTATGCCTCACAGCGTGACAGACAAAAGGGGGAAGCGTTTGTGCATGGCTTCACTCTTGCTATGACGGC
Organism: Prevotella sp.; assembly: GCA_030539375.1. GTDB lineage: Bacteria > Bacteroidota > Bacteroidia > Bacteroidales > Bacteroidaceae > Prevotella. The sequence continues at coordinate 12,014 of JAUNSB010000040.1, read as the reverse complement.
ACAGAACAAGTTCTACCGCCCCGTGTCCGAGAAAGACACACAGGTGGGATATGCCGACCTGTTCCTGCATCCATTAGACCAGATATACAAGGACATGGAACACTCGTATATCATAGAACTGAAATACGCAAAAGGCAAGGAGCCGAAAGAGCGCATTGAGACACTAAGACAGGAGGCTATAGCACAGGCTAACCGCTACGCCGCGACAGAAACAGTGCAGAATGCCATAGGAAACACCAAACTGCATAAGATTGTGGTGGTATATCACGGCATGGACATGGCTGTGTGTGAGGAAGTGTAGATGATGTAATTGCTTAATGCCGCCCAAGAGAAATTGTTGGAATAGGTGGTCTGATAGGCACCAACGGTCAGTGTATCGGCATCAACGGTGACGGGAGAGCCTGGCATATTGCTCCATGTCTTGCCGTCAGCACTGGTACGGGCATACAGCATGTTTCCCCTACGCTCAAACTGTAGGTGACGGTCGAAGTCATATCCTTTGTAGTTTGGATATTGCGGTCTACCGTTTGCGCTGAGAATTGTGAACATATTTCCGCAGTTGTAAAGAGGGAATGCTCCAAGCTGATAGTATGTACCGTTGGCGGCTATAAGTATGCCGCACTCGTTGTATCCCTTCACGCTGTGGTCGGCAAGCCCTTCCATATCCGCAACCGTTGTCATTACCACAAAGTCTCCCTTGATATCCATGTATGATATGCCGCCGTTGGATAGCGGATTGTCATTGAACGAATCCGACTGGGCAGACAAGGTGAACCTCTCGTCTTTTTGGAATACGGGCTTCATGTCGGGCGACAACTCAAATTTGCTGTCAGGGTCGGTTTCTTCAAAGTCATCATCACCCAACGATGCACGGTTTGCCTTGGCTGTCGACTCATAGATTTTCTTTATTTCGTTTTCCGACATCGATACAGGCGATATTGTCAGCGAATGTATATATCCTGCAAAGTTGTTAGTGCCTGCACCATCGGCACCAATGGTTATCCTGCCCTCAGGACGCACCATGATAAAGTTGTTTTTCTCGTTAATCAACTTGCCGTTGCAGTAAACGCGCTCTTTCCAGCCGTCAAAGGTAATGGTCCAGAATTGCCATTTATCCTTACCGCTCTTTATTGTTTCTGGATTTCCGCAGCTCTCGAAAGAACCGTTGTGATTGATTAATCCTGCTGCCGGGTCGGTGCCAAGGCGGAAAGCCGTGGTGGCAAGGTCGGCATTCGACGATGACAGGCTGACAACGGTTGAAACCGGACCAATATTTGTGCTGAGCACCCATGCCGAGATGGTGTAGGGAGAATTGTATTTATAGACAGCCGGCAGGGCGCGGTCGCTCTCAAGATATTGCGTGCCGTTGAAGAACAACGCCCATCTGCCGTCTTTCACACGCATTCTGAGTGGTTTGTTGGCTGTGAATGTCATGCCGTTGGCAGCTATCTCCTTTACATCGAACGGACTGGTAGCAGCGGCAGCAGTCTTGTCGGCATCTATGCTGATAAAGGCATCATTGGCATCACGTTCCTCTGCCTTTACGTCCTTTTTGAACATTCCCGGATAGGCATCGTTGCTCTCCGCATTGATTACCGGCAACTTTGGAGCCTTGTCCCAAACCTTGATGTTCCACACGGCAGGCATGTGTCCGTTCTTTTGCGTGTCGGTGATTGTAAGCCGTATGTATCGTGCCTTGCAGATGCCTTTGTCTATCATCGGTGAGCCTTGCATGGTGTTGTCGGTGCGGTCGGCATACATTGTCCATGTCTTGCCGTCGGCAGATGTCTCCAGCCTGTACTGATAGAAGAATGTGGCATATTCAAACTGCGTCCATATTTCGTTGAATTTCTGAATCCTGCCCATGTCTATCTCTATCCACTCATCGTGGCGGCTGCCATTGGCTGTGTCCCAGTTAGTGTGGCGAGCTTTCCACAGTGTGGCATTATTGTCATCGGTGGCATATTCGGGCTTGAACCATTCATCGTAGTATGACGAAGCACTAACTTTTGCACCCGCAGCCAGATTGCGGCATTTCGACTGTCTGAACACATCCACATCAATGGCGTTGTGAGTGGGAACGACAGGATTAATATTGCCGTTGTCATCGAAGGTGAGACGGTCGATGCACACCTGCCGGTTAAAACCGTGTATGGACTTTGGATTGTTGTGGCGGTGATACACAATGTAGTATTTGCCGTTGTTTTCGAGTATTGAGTGGTGACCGGGACCGTGCACTGTGCCGTCTTCATTGGTGGTGAGAATTTCACCTTGATAGGTAAACGGTCCCATCGGTCCGGCTGTTGATGTGGCATACTGCACTCTGTAAGTGTCGGTGTGACAGCTTCCCGACGAATAGGTGAGATAATATACCCCATTGCGTTTGAACACAAATGGAGCCTCGAACACATCTTTCAGCTCTGTGTTGGGTATAAGCCGTTTTTCAGTGAAGAACTCATCGGCGGCAATGGGAAACTTGCGGTCTTCATGCCATCCCCGTGCGTCTTTCCTCAGATTTTCCGCCAAAGCGTTTACATCAAACTGCGTATCCTTTAGTTTTGCCACGCCACATCCGAAGCCGTCGAATATCCCCCATGTCGTGAAATAGAGATATTGGCTTTTATCGTCGTCCTCAAAGAGCATGGGGTCGAGAGTTATTACATTGTGGATATACCTGTCGGGCACCATCACCGCGTCTTCCTTGCCGAGAATGTTTTTCCACGGACCAATTGGCGAGCTGCTTTCGCCTATGTTGATGTTGCAAGGCTCACAGTAGTAATACCTGTATCTGCCGTCGGGCTGCTGCACCACGTCTGGAGCCCATACCACTTCGGTGGCGGGCCAGTTCATCACGAAATTACGCCAGTTTACAAAATCCTTGCTCACCCACACCTGTGCAGGTCCGTAACCGTTGCCAGTTCCGTCGGTGGTGGCATATATATAATATGTGTCACCAAACTTACGTATGGTAGGGTCGGCAAAATATCCTGGTATAAACGGGTTCATGTTGCCTCCGGCATTCCATGCAGCACCTTTTACTGGCGACGGAGTGTATTCTGCCCTGTTATGGTTTTGTGCGTGTGCGATTGCGGCGGCAGCTGCCAACAGCGCGGTAAATACAATATTCAACTTTTTCATTCTCTTATGTATTTTCTTGTTTTATGATTGTTGCGACATCTGTTGCCTTATCTCTGTAGGGTGCATTCCAAACTGCTTGTAGAACAGTTTGGAGAAATACGACGGATTGTTGAACCCGACAGTGTAGCACACCTCGCTCACCTTCATATTGCTTTCGCTGAGCAGCTGGGCCGCCTTTTTCAGACGTACAATCTGTATCATCTCATTAGGCGATACATCGGCAAGCGTCTTTATCTTTGCAAAAAGGCGTGAACGGCTGATGCACATCTGGTCGGCAAGGAAATTGACGTTGAGGTCGGGATTCGAGAAGTTTTTCTCAATGATTCTCTGCATCTTCTCAAGAAACTCCTTGTCGATGCTGGTGTGGGCTATCTCCGTGATAGGCTCAGAGGGATTTGAGGAATATTTCTCACGCAGCATCTTCCTCATGTTCAGGATATTGTTGCAGCAAGCCTCAAGGTAGTCCATTGAAAACGGTTTCTCGATATAGGCATCAGCTCCGATGTTCATGCCTTCCACCTTTGCCTCGGTATCGGTCTTTGCCGTAAGCATAATGAACGGAATATGACTCATGTTCGGGTCACGCCTTACAAAGCGGCACAGCTCCGCACCGTCCATGCGCGGCATCATCCAGTCGCATATAATCAGCGACACATCAACATTGGAGAGTTTGTCGAGTGCCTCCAAACCGTCGTGCGCCACAATGACATTGCTGTGCAGAGATATATTCTCCTGAAGATATGCCAGCATGTCATCATTATCATCAACTATCAGTATGGCTCCATCACCCCATCCGAATCTGCCTGCCGTATTATCTTCATTGGAAATCTGGGGGGTACTATAATCTCACCAAAATTGTTCTCCATGTCTGGTCCCTGCTCTTCCGCAGCCACATTTTCCACGGTCACGTTTTGCGACAGCTCCTGCATCACAGGCAGAGTAACTGTAAACACAGCACCATGCCCCAGCTGCGAGCTTACCTTTATCTCTCCACGGTGCTGCTCCACAATGTTCTTCACTATGCTCAGTCCTATGCCCGTGCCCGGCTTGTTGTTTGCCGACTGATAGAAAGCGTTGAAGATACGGTCATGATCCTTTTCCACGATACCAGCTCCATTGTCTTCCACTTCAATCACAAAACTATTGTCATCGGGCAGCACCATACACATGAGTCTCACATAGTTGCGGGTATATTTACGGGCATTGGTAAGCAGGTTGCTCACCACCTTGATAATCGACTCCTTGTCGATTACAGCTGTGAAGTGAGGATCTGGATACTCCACCTCAAACGTTATTCCGTTTTGCGCAAACGTTGGCTCAAATCTCTCACACACAGTCCTGAGCATGTCACAGATGTTCTGCACCTTAAACCTCACCACCATATTCTGGTTCTCCATCTTGCTGAAGTCGAGCAGCTGGTTCACAAGGTCGAGCAGCCTGTGCGCATTTCTGTCGATGATGCTCAGACTGTTGCGTTCCATTGCCGACAGCGGTGCCGATGTCTTCACAAGTTTCTCCAGCGGTCCTATGATGAGCGACACAGGAGTGCGTATCTCATGCGCAATCATTGTGAAGAATCTTATCTTTGAGTTTCTCACCTCCAGCTCCTTCTCCTCATTAAGCTTTGCCATCTGCTCCTCGTGCTTGCGGTGCTCACGCTCTATGACATACCTGAAAAGGAACACTGCCGCCACAACAACAATGAAGAAATACAGAATCTTAGCCGGCAGACTCCAGTAGAACGGCGGATTAACCACAATCTTCAGCGTAGCCTCGTCCTTGCTCCATATTCCGTCGTTGTTGGTACCCTTAACACGGAACGTATATACTCCTGGCGACAGGTTGGTGTATGTTGCCTTTGTACCGTGCTCCACCTTACTCCACTGTCTGTCAAAGCCCTCAAGAATATATGTATATTCATTTTTCTGCGGAATACAGTAGCTCAGCGATGCAAACGAAATGCTGAGAATCTTATCCTGATAAGACAGTTCGATTTTCTTGCCCGTGGCGAGCGACTCCTTTAGTCTCTTGTCGCCCACACTCACGGTCTTGTTCATCACGTCCACTGCCGTTATCATGATTTTCGGCGGCAGTGTGTTTGTCTTTATCTGATAAGGATAGAACGAGTTAAATCCGTTTACCGTTCCCACATAAATACATCCGTCGGAAGCCTTCATGGCTCCGTTGGGTATGAACTGGTTGCTCTGCAGTCCGTCGTTCACGTCAAAACGCTGCAACGCCTTCCCCTCCGTGTATTTATACAATCCGTTGTTGGTGGTGAGCCACAAAGTGCCGTTATCCTCCACAACCGAGCAAACTCCCACGTCGGGCGACTTCTCCGCCAGTGCAAACCAGTTGTTTTTCTCGTCAAATTTCAGCAGACCGTCGTCGGTGGCAAGCCAGATATTGCCGTCGTGCTCCACAAATATGCTGTTCACGATAGAATAGGCTTCCCCGTTTTTATATGCCTTCCATTTCTTTGTCTTCGTATTGTAACACCACACACCTGTGCTCTGGGTGGCAAACCACATTCTCCCCTTGTTGTCCTCGGCGATGTCGATTATTGTCGCCTCAAGGGATTTCACACGCAGAAAGTCGTCCGTCTCTTTCCTGTACACATTTATTCCCTCTATTGTGCCTATCCATATTTTTCCTGCCCTGTCTCTGTGAATGGCATAACAGCTGTTTGAATAAATCGAGTGCGCATTACGGCCGCTCTTATAAGTCCTTATCTTTCCCGTCCTTATATCCATCACGTGAAGTCCCCCGGTATAAGTACCTATCCACAGGTCGTTGCCGTCGATGCACAAGGCATGTATATTGTTGTCAGAGATACCACCGTCGCCAATCACAAAATGCTCAAAATGTCCCGTCTGCGGGTCATACCTGTTCAGTCCGCCGTCATCTGACGCAATCCAGATTCTATGGTATGAGTCCTCACAGAAGCGGTTGATGATATTTCCCTTAACGGAATTGGCTTCCGGCTTATGTCTGAACACGTTAAAGCCGCCGTATGACGGCGACACATAGTTAAGTCCTGAATAGAACGTACCAACCCATATTCCTCCCTCATAATCAACAAGTACAGGATACACAAACGAGCCGGATATTGCATTCGACATGTCATCGCCATTGCAATACATCCAGCTTTTATTCTCTCTGACATCAACCACGGCAAGACCGTTGTCGCACCCCAGGAGCAGCACCCCGGGCCGCTTTTCCGTTATGGAGTGAATCCTAAAGGCATAATCCTTACAGCCCTGTCCAAGATACGAAGCCTTGATGTTTCCGCTACTGTCAAATGCCACCAGTCCGTTCTCGCACGTGCCCAGCCACAAGGTCCCGTCACTTGTCTCCTTCATGCAAAAGGCTTTCGGCGACCAGCCCCCGGAAAGCGAAAAAGGCATAAACCGCCCTGCCGACTTGTCATAACGCATTATCGCGCTTCCATAGCCCGCTGAAAGCACCCAAATTTGATTATTGCTGTCGGCAAACACATAGGAGACCTTGTTGTCGCTGCCAACATCGAAATGCCTCACCAGTCCTTTCGACATGATGCACTCATAAACTCCGCGCCCCATTGTAGACACCCACATATTGCCGTCCATGTCCACCGTCACCGACGTTATCTGCAGCATCTGCTGCCCTTTGCCCTGCTCAAGGACGAACGGGCGAAGCTGCTCCGTCTTGTAGTTCAGCACATACAGTCCGTTATATGTGCCCACCATAAGACTGTCACCCATATCATACAATGCCGACACTGCCTGCATCGACTTGTCTGTAGGAGCCACAAAGTCTCTCATCTGCACTCCGTCGAACCGCTTCAATCCTGCGTCCGAGCCTATCCAGATATATCCGTATTTGTCTTGCGACAAAGCCCTTATGGCAGTACGCCACAACCCGTCATATACGGAATAATGCCTGAAAATCATATCATTTCCAGCCACCGCATACACCATTGCCACGGCCATTGCCGCCATCACACAGATAAATTTCTTTCCCATCTACTGTCGTTTTAGTTTTATCAGGAATCCTCCTCCCGATGCCATTCTCAGCGAAAGTTTCGTGCCGGCATCAATGTCGGCATGCTCGCATTTATAGTCCTCCGCATTATGGTTGGCGTTTATGCCGTCGCGGAATATCGTGGCGCTGTATCGCGCTCCCTGTTCAAGAAAGCTGAAGTCCAAGGTCAGCGTCCGCTCGTCCCAGTTTGTCTGTCCTGCCACATACCAGTTGCCGTCTTTCTCTCTTGCCGTCACAATGTATTCTCCCATTTTCCCCTGCGGTATAAGTGTGCGGTTGAACACCGTCGGCAGAGATGCAATCATTGCCAGACATTCCTGCTCGCGCTCATAACTTGTGGGCGAGTCGCAGAGCATGGTAAACGGCGAGTCGTGCACCACGTAGCACGCCAGCTGGTGGCAGCGTGTTCCCATGCTCATGGGTGCGGTGTAGATGGCGCGCCAGTTCTCTTTCGTTCCGTTGCGCATGGCACCCGGCGTAAAGTCAACACGCCCCGCCATCATACGGATATAGGGGAACGTTACGTCATAGCGCGGCATGTCGCTTGCGGGTTCTGTCCAGCGTGCCTCCTCCATGCCAAACACAGCCTCATAGTTGAGGATATTGGGGAAGGTGCGGCTCATGCCCGTAGGCTTGTAATATCCGTGATAGTCGAGCACCATTCTGTGGCACACGGCAGCCTCGGCAATACGGTATGCCAGTTCCACTGCCTCCTGGTCGTCGCGGTCGAGGAAGTCAATCTTGAATCCGCTCACTCCCATCCTTCCATATTTCTCCATTGCCTCTTCAAGATGCTCGTCGAGCACGTTGAACACAGCCCAGAGCACAACTCCCACTCCCTTTTCCCTGGCGTAGGCTACAAGTTCGGGCAGCCTCACCGCCTCCACGGGATTCATTATGTCGCCGCTCTTCGAGTCATACCATCCCTCGTCGAGCACAATATATTCTATGCCGTTGCGGGCGGCAAAGTCGATGAAATAGCGGTAAGTGTCAAAGTTTATGCCTGCCTTGAAGTCAACTCCCTTCAGATTCCAGTCATTCCACCAGTCCCAAGCCACCTTTCCCGGCTTTATCCACGATGTGTCGGTCACCTTCGACGGTTCCGCAAGAGCATACACGAGATTGCTTACAGGCATCTGAGTGTCATCGGCCGTCACAGCCACTATTCTCCACGGTGTAGCAAAGGTTTTTCCGCCGACACGTGCGATATAGTCTTCAGTAGACGTTACATATCGCTGCTGCCGCCACGGATATTTGTCGAAAGTCTTGGGATAGCGTGCAAACCAGCCGTCAAGGCTCATGCCGTCGCTGCCTTTACGGAGAAACATTCCCGGATAATTCCTCAGGTCGCTCTCCATCACGGTGAGCTTCACTCCGCCATTCTCCACCGTAGCTGGCAGAAACAGCAGCTTGTCCTTGGCATCCTTCAGACGGCACTCATCATAAAAGTTCTGGAAAGCCATTGCCTCGGGCTTCTTGTCGTTGGTTGAATAAGCCAGCCATGCGGTGTTGTCGGCATTGAAGCAGAACTGCGCCTTCTCGCCGGAAATTACGGCAGGCACTTTGCCATTGCATGCAAAGCGGTAGGCAATGCCGTCGTTGAATGCCCTGAACACCACCGTCCAGCCCTTGCCCAGCGACAGTGTAGTCTCGTTATACTCCGATGTCACACTGTTTTGGCGATAGAATGGCGTGGGAAATGTCGATTTGAAATGCTTTGACGGCGATGCAGTGGCTTTCCCCTGATAAGCATTGTTGATATCAATCTGCGACGGGCGCATCACCTCGCTGCCGTCATGCAGTATGCGCCATGTCAGCACGGCATTGGCATCAACCTCAACTTGCAGCCGCCCGTCGGGCGACTGCAAGTTATATGTCCTGGCACTTACCTGCATTGCAAGCATTAATGCCATAAAAAAATTTATGTATCTTTTCATCTTATTTTATTTAATGCATAATTCATAATTGAGTCTGTCGGAAATAAGTTTATGCGCAGCCCACAATTATGAATTACTTCACGCTCCACTCAAACACTCCTGCCGAATTGTCCTCGGGCAGGTCTATCTCCATCTTCACCGCCGTTGTGGTCACGGGGTCGAAGTTCACGGTGCATGCGCTTCCCTTCACCGATGGATATTTGTCGGCTCCGCTCACAGGCTGCCACTTGCCGCCTGCATCCTTATAGAACATGCGCCATGCCTTTGGCACGCGGCATCCGCCCCACGGTCCGTCGTCAAACCAATACACCGTGGCACTCTGCACTGTAGATGCCTGCGGAAACTCGTAGGCTATCCACTCTGTACTGCTGTTCTTCGGCCACCAGTGATAGTATGGCATTGAGCGGTCGTCGCCGTCCTTGGGCACAAGTCGGTCGTTGATTGCCGACAGTGCCGGTGCATACAGTGAAGCCGTTATCTTGCTCTGCGAGGCAAGCGTTGCAGGCTTCGACGGACGCGAGGCATTAAGGTCCTGTGCCTGCCACACGCGCATCTTTCCGCTACCGCGGTGGCACCACGCATAGTATGGTATCAGCGTCATGCGCACGTCTTTGGCTGTGAGCCGTCCGCCCTTGTCGAAGCCCAGAGTCTGCGCATCGGTCTTTATCACCTTTATATAATAGTCGGCCTCCTTGGCGTCCTTGGCATGCAATGTGCCGTCCTCCACAGTCATCTTGGGTTCCTGGTTGAGCAGTGCGCCCATAATGTCGAAGTCATTGTCGGGCCACTCGGCGCAATACACCACAGGTCCGCGCTCTATTGCCACAAATCCACGGTCGGCATCCACCTTTCCGTTGGCGCGTATTGTGCGTGGCTCCATGTCGAAGTGCACGCGCACCACGTCGCCCTTCTTCCATTTACGGTCGATGGTGAAATAGCCGTCGGCTGTGAGCCTGCCCTCCGTCTTCACTCCGTTCACCTCAATGCTGTACTGAGGACGCAGGTTGTCACTGTATTCATACAGGTCGCCAGGAACCACCTGATTGCGCACCCATCCCGGTATTCTAACCTTCATTGCCCATTTTCCTGCGTTGTTTCCTGTCACTTTTATGGCAATGTCACCGTTCCAAGGATATTCCGTTGTCTGCTCTATCATAACTTTCTTGTTGTTGACATTGAGCGTGGCGGCGTTTCCCATAAACAGGTTCACATACACGTTGTTGTCCTTCACGGCATATACATATCCGGGCAACGACGGGATAAAACGCGCGATATTCGACGGACAGCATGCACAGCCAAACCACGGCTGACGCTGATGCTGGCCCATCGACTCAAGCGGGTTGGGATAGAAGAATCCGCCGCCGTCGAGCGACACTCCCGATATCAGTCCGTTATAGAGCGAGCGCTCCAGCACATCATAGTACTTCGACTCGCCGTGAAGCAGAAACAGACGGTAGTTCACATACACGTTGCCTATGGCGGCGCAGGTCTCGCAGTAGGCCGACATGTTAGGCAACTCATAGTTCTTGCCGAAAGCCTCGCCCGAGGCTGTTGAGCCGATACCTCCGGTGACATACATCTTCTTGCTCACTATATTCTCCCAAATGCGGTCGATAGCCTCTATGTATGACTTGTCGCCAGTAAGCGCCGCCACATCAGCCATTCCGGCATACATATATGCGGCACGCACGGCATGACCCACTGCCTCGTCCTGATCCAGCACCGGCTTGTGGCTCTGGCTGTACTCGCTCTTGAAGTCGGTCTTTCCGCGATAGTCCAACAGGAATTTCGCCTCATCCAAGTATTTCTTCTCACCCGTGAGCACATAGAGCTTGCACAGCGCCATCTCGGCAATCTGATGTCCGGGCACCACGCAGGCTTGTCCGTCATTTGGTCCCACCTCGCGGCACACGCAGTCGGCATAGCGGCGTGCAATGTCGAGAAACTTCCTTGAGCCTGTTGCCTGATAGTGTGCCACAGCTCCCTCCACCATGTGCCCCAGGTTATAGAGCTCATGGCTCAGGTCTTCTTCCTTCGACCATCTCTTGTCGCCCGCCCATTCGTGGGGGTGCTTGGGGTTCATCGTGCGCGATGTATAAAGGTAGCCGTCGGGCTCCTGAGCCTTTGCCACTATGTCGAGCACGCTGTCTATATAGTGTACGAGCTTCTTGTCGCTGTAAGTCTGCAGCGAGTAGCTTGCACCCTCAATGGTCTTATACACGTCTGTATCGTCAAACGACAGTCCGCCCACCTTGTAGCTCTCGCTGGGGTTGGCAGCCTTTTCAAAATTGGTATACCGTCCTGTTTCCTCGCACTTGCTGAACGCCAGCGGTATGGTGACATCGCGGCTTGCCTGAAGGCGCTGCCCCCAGAAGCTGTCAGTCACTTTCACTTTTGTAAAAGGCACAGGGGTGATGGGATAGCCGTGGCTGTTGGCCGTCTGCGCGACGGAACCTGTGGAAACGGCAAATGCCATAACAAATAATGAGGTTAGTTTCATCTTGATTTTCTATTTTTATTATTAATTGTAGTCCGATTGTAGTCTCTGCATCAACATCAGCCGGCACGCTAAATCAGCAAAAAACCGCGGCGCACCTGATTTCGGCTACAAAATTACTTATTTTTTTCTACAAACAATAAAAAAATAGTCTCAATCATTGCAAATATTGTACTCATCTATCCCATTTTGGGGGATTCAGCACAATAGAAACACAATGAGAAGACATATTGGGATCATTTAACTTTTTTATTTATGCCGTGCTATGGTATGGAATGCATTATGTAAACATAATTCCGAAAAACAACCGCATATTTTTTTCGTGAAATAGAAAATGAAGTGTCAGTTTGATGCCATTCCACACAAAAATAAATAGAAATTTTCACGAAGATAACTTATTTTGCCAATGAAGTTAACTG
>JAUNSB010000039.1:13494-34988 GCA_030539375.1 Prevotella sp. | reverse complement strand
CGCCGATGGTACTGCAATGCAATGTGGGAGAGTAGGATGCCGCCTTCTTTTAAGATGAGGAGTCCAGAGCAGAAATGCTTTGGACTCCTTTTTTTGTTGTATGCTGGCTTTCGTGCTTATGAATAATTCAGGTTAGATGTTTTTTTTTGAATATTTACAGAACGGTTACCGTGGTGTGGGCTGGTAGTTAAAATATTCTAATGGAAAACAAAAATCATCGCAAACATATTGCGGAATGAAATTATATTTGTACCTTTGCATCATGAAAATTGTCGCAGCATAAAGGTCTTTTGTAGACTGTGCTGCATATAATAATTAGGGCGTATCGGTTAGATCGGGATACTCATCAAATAAACTGAAAACAGAGTAATCTCCGTATGTTGATGGCGGGCCACATCGCTGGAGCAATCCAGGTAGCATATAAACTTGCCGGTGGATTACAGAGGCTGCGGGATCTCAAATCTTATTCAAATAGGAGTTTTCATCACAATCACGATACGCCCATTCTTTTTTAATCAGCAAACATCATTCAACAAACAATTATCAAATCATTTATAATTATGTTTTCAGGAATAATTGAGGAGTTTGCCACTGTGGTGGCGGTAGATAAGGACAGGGACAATGTTGACTTTACATTAAAATGTTCATTCACTGATGAATTGAAGATAGACCAGAGTGTGGCGCATAATGGCGTGTGTCTCACTGTGGTGAAAATCTCGGGTAGTGAATATGTGGTGACAGCAATGCACGAGACGCTGAAGCGTACAAACCTCGGGCTGCTGAAGCCGGACGATAAAGTTAACGTTGAACGCTCGATGCAGATGAACGGCAGGCTGGACGGGCATATCGTGCAGGGGCATGTCGACACCACAGCCCGTTGCATAAAGACTGAGGATGCGAACGGCAGCACTTACTTCACATTTGAGTACGACGTTGACAGGGAAATGGCGAAAAAAGGATATTTCTGCGTCGACAAGGGCAGCGTTACCGTAAATGGCGTGTCGCTGACGGTGTGCAATCCCACAGCCACCACGTTCCAAGTGGCTATAATCCCTTACACGATGGAGCACACCAACTTCTGTGACATAAAGGAGGGGAGTGTGGTGAATATTGAGTTCGACATTCTTGGTAAGTACATAGCAAGACTTAACTCGCTGTAAGAGATTCTATAAGTTTTTTTGATTAACGGTCTTCCTATATCTGTAAATGCATATAGGAAGACCGTTAATCCGTTTCTACATTATTTATAATAATACCTTGACTATTCCATTTCTTTCTTTTTATTCTCCAGAAACTCATTAACGCCGCAGAGATGCTCGCGTACTCTGCCATTGCCAAATTCATACACTTTAGTGGCAAGACCGTCAAGGAAATCACGGTCATGGCTTACGAGAATCAGAGTGCCGTCGTAATCGCGCAAAGCCTGCTTCAGAATGTCTTTTGTCTTGATGTCGAGGTGATTGGTTGGCTCGTCGAGGATAAGCAGGTTTACGGGTTCAAGCAAGAGCTTTACCATACAGAGGCGCACACGCTCGCCACCGCTCAGCACCTTCACTTTCTTGTTGATGTCATCGCCGCCAAACATAAATGCTCCAAGGAGGTTCTTTATCTGCAGACGCACATCGCCTACGGCAATGTCGTCGATGGTCTGGAACACAGTCTTGTTCTCGTCAAGAAGCGATGCGCTGTTCTGTGCAAAATATCCGATTTTTACGTTGTGCCCGATTTTCAGTTCACCGCAGTGTCCTATCTCTCCCATGATAGCTTTCACCATGGTAGACTTTCCTTCGCCGTTCTTGCCTACAAATGCCAGTTTGTCGCCGCGCTCAATGGTGAACGAGGCATTCTCGAACACATTCTTTCCGTCGTAGCCACAAGCCACTCCGTCGGCAATCACAGGATACTGACCGCTGCGTGGCGACGGCGGGAACTTCAGGCGCAGTGCCGATGTGTCCTCTTCGTCAACCTCGACAATCTGCAACTTCTCCAGCCACTTCACCTTGCTCTGCACCTGGAAAGTCTTGCTGTATGTGCCCTTAAACCGCTCGATGAATTCCTTTGCCTCGGCAATCTGCTTTTGCTGGTCATCATACTGTTTCTGCTGCTGGGCACGACGCTCCTTGCGCAGCTCCAGATAATGGCTGTAGGTGGCTTTGTAGTCGTATATTCTGCCCAGCGTCACCTCGATGGTGCGCGTGGTGATGGTGTCAACAAAACGTTTGTCGTGGCTTATGAGCACCACAGCCATGTTGGAGTTCATGATAAAATCCTCAAGCCAGCCAATCGACTCGATGTCGAGATGGTTGGTGGGCTCGTCGAGCAGCAGCACGTCGGGACGCTGCAACAACAGTTTTGCCAGTTCTATGCGCATACGCCAGCCACCGCTGAAATCGCTTGTGGGGCGTGAGAAGTCGCTGCGCTTGAATCCTAAGCCAAGCAGTGCCTTTTCCACATCCTCCTCGTAGTGTGTCATGTCGATGGCGTAGAATTTCTCGCTCAGTGTGGTCACCTCCTCTATAAGCGCCATATACGAGTCGCTCTCATAGTCGGTACGTGTGGCAAGCTCGTTGTTCATAGCCTCAATGGTCTTTTCCATTTCAAGCAGATGGGCAAAAGCCTGTGTGGCTTCCTCCCTCACCGTGCGGTGATCCTCGGTCATAAGGTGCTGTGGCAGATAGCACACCGTGCAGTCCTTTGGTGCCGATACTGAACCGCGTGTGGCATTGCGCACACCTGCCAGAATTTTCAGCAGTGTGCTCTTTCCAGCACCGTTCTTGCCCATAAGCGCTATGCGGTCCTTGGGGTTAATGACAAAAGAGACATTGCTGAAAAGCGTGGTGCCTCCAAATTCTACTGTTAGTCCGTCGACTGATACCATATTTTATTTTAGAAGTTAAAGAATTATAGAAGTTAAAGAAATTAAGACCATCAATCAGGCTTTTGCATCCTTATTTGCCGAATTATCCCCCGCTTCACAGCGGGGGATAATAACAACACAAACACAAAATAAAACACAGTCACCGGAAATGATGACCGGCTTTTCCTATCACAATATTTTTTATTTTTCTTTATTTTTTCCTTTTTTATTGAATGCCGTCGGCACGCAGCTTTTGCTGCCATTTCCATGCGGTGGCAAGAGTGTCTTCAAGGCTTGTCTCCGCTTTCCAGCCAAGCACATTGTTTGCCTTTTCCGGATTAGCCCATACCTGCTCTATGTCTCCGGCACGTCGCGGTGCGAATGTCCAGTTGAGTTTCACGCCTGTCACCTTTTCAAAGACGTCGACAATCTCTTTTGTACTCACTCCCTTGCCAGTTCCTACGTTAAATACCTCCAAAGCGTCGCTGTCGGTGTCGAGCACACGTTCCATAGCCTTTACGTGAGCCTTGGCAAGATCCACCACATATATATAATCGCGTATACATGTGCCGTCGGGAGTATTGTAGTCGTTGCCGAACACCTTCAGCTGTTCACGTATGCCGATGGCTGTCTGTGTGACGTATGGTATGAGGTTCATCGGTACGCCGTTTGGCATCTCACCGATTATAGCCGTAGGATGCGAGCCGATGGGGTTGAAGTAGCGCAGAAGAATAGCCTTGATGGGGCTTCCGCTCTTGATGGTGTCGCGGATTATTTCCTCGTTCACCTGCTTGGTGTTGCCGTATGGGCTTTCAGCCGGCTTTATGGGTGCATCTTCGGTCACAGGCAGATATTGTGGGTCGGGCTGACCGTATACTGTGCAGCTGCTTGAGAAGATAATTCCCTTCACCCCGTGCTTTGGCATAAGCTCCAGCAGGTTGATGAGACTCACAAAATTGTTGCGGTAGTACATGAGTGGTTTTTCCACGCTTTCTCCCACAGCCTTGCTTGCTGCAAAATGTATTATGCCTTCTATATCAGGATATTTTGTGAATATTCTGTCCATTGCCTCCAGGTCGCAGCAGTCGGCTTTCTCAAATGCCGGGCGTATGCCGGTGATTTTCTCAATGCCGTCGACCACATCAGCGCGTGAGTTTGACAGGTTGTCAACAATCACAACCTTATAGCCTGCCTGTTGCAGTTCCACTGTTGTGTGACTTCCTATAAAACCGGTTCCGCCGGTTACCAATATTGTCTGTTTCATTTGTTTCCTAATTTGAAAGTTATAGTTTTATTGTTTTTATGTTTATGTTTTTTTCTGAATTATTTTCTCTGTGACTGCAAAATTAACTAAATTTGTTGGACTTACAAAATTATTTGCCATAAATATCCGCGAAAATAATAAAATTTAACACCTCGCGGAGTTTTCTCTATATTTGGTTCTCATTTTCCATTTCTGGAATAATATTAAGGTGTACGGCAAGTTTGTTATGGTTAGCTCAGTTTAAACTTCTCAAATTCCTTCATGCCTTTCTCTGTGCATATCGACCTGAATATCACCTGCATAAATGTGTAAAACACATCTTTCATCGGGAATTTCCTGTATAGTTCCATGCTGTGCAGCATCTGCTGTATACCGTTGATGAAACATTCCATGAGGTCGAAGTTCATGTCGTTGCGGAAATATCCCTCATCAACACCACGCTTGAGAAACCGTTTGAATTCATCGCGCTGTTGTCCGTGCTTCTCTATGAAGTATGCCGATATAGCCGGATATTTTTCCATGTCGGCGATAAAATGTGGCGAGGTTGTGCTCAGTTCTGTCATGTGATAGTTGAGTGCAAACACCACTATCTCCATCACGTTTGCCTCATGGCTTGCGGCATATTCGTGCATTTTCTGCTCATATTCCTTGCGGTGGGCTTTCAGTCCTTCAAATAGCAGTTCCTCCTTGTTTGAATAAATCTCGTAGAGTGTGCGCTTTGATATTTGCAGCCCGTCAGCTATGTCGTCCATCTTCACCGCTTTGATGCCGTTGGCGGCAAACTCCTGCAGTGAATATTCCAGAATGCGCTGTTTCAACTGCTTCCGGTATTCGGTTATTTGTTTAGCTTGTTGCATAAATATTCAGATATGATGTCTATTTATATAGAATTTGAGTGCAAAGTTACAAAAAAATAAAGAAAAATGATTTGTTTTGGAAAGTTTTTTGTAATTTTGCACGAAAATCTTATAGATTGTGCAATTTTTAATATAAAAAGATGGTAAAGATAACAAAAGAGGCGGCTCTGGAATATCACGAGAGCGGCCGTCCGGGAAAAATTGAGGTAAAACCAACCAAAGCTTATCGTACACAGACAGACTTGAGCCTGGCTTATTCGCCGGGTGTGGCTTATCCGTGTCTGGAGATTCAGCAGAATGCAGACGATGCCTACAGGTACACTGATAAGGGTAACCTTGTGGCTGTAATAAGCAACGGCACAGCTGTGCTCGGGCTTGGCGACATCGGCGCGCTCAGCGGAAAGCCGGTGATGGAGGGTAAGGGACTCTTGTTCAAGATATATGGAGGCATCGATGTGTTTGACATCGAGGTCGACGAGAAAGACCCTGAGAAGTTCTGCGAGGCAGTGGAGAAGATTGCCCCTACATTCGGAGGTATCAATCTTGAGGATATCAAGGCTCCTGAGTGCTTCTACATTGAGGAGCGTCTGAAGAAGTCGCTCAACATACCGGTGATGCACGACGACCAGCACGGCACTGCCATCATCAGTGCTGCCGGACTGAAGAATGCCCTTGAGGTGAACGGTAAGGATATAGCGAAAGTGAAGATTGTCGTTAACGGTGCCGGAGCTGCAGCCATCAGCTGCACCAAACTCTATTGTGCTCTTGGAGCCAAGCGTGAGAATGTGGTGATGCTCGACTCAAAGGGCGTTATCACCAGCGACCGTCCAAACCTAACTGAGCAGAAAAAGTTGTTTGCCACCGACCGCCGCGACGTCCATACTCTGGAGGAGGCTGTTAAGGATGCCGATGTTTTTGTTGGTCTTTCAAAGGGCAATGTGCTCACTCAGGACATGGTCCGCTCAATGGCAAAGGATCCTATTGTGTTTGCTCTTGCCAACCCTGTGCCCGAGATTTCCTACGAGGATGCCATGGCAAGCCGTCCCGACGTGCTCATGTCTACTGGCCGTTCCGACTATCCTAATCAGATAAATAATGTAATAGGTTTCCCGTACATATTCCGTGGTGCGCTTGACGTTAGTGCCACAGCCATCAACGAAGAGATGAAGCTGGCTGCCGTTCATGCCATTGCCGACCTTGCCAAGCAGCCTGTTCCCGATGTGGTGAACGATGTATATCAGGTGAACAACCTGTCGTTCGGCCCTCTGTATTTCATACCGAAACCAGTTGACCCACGCCTTATCACTGAGGTTAGTGCCGCTGTGGCAAAGGCTGCTATCGACAGCGGTGTGGCGCGTAAGACCATCACCGACTGGGATGCTTACAAAAACCAGCTCCGTGAGATGATGGGGCAGGAGACCAAGCTCACACAGCAGTTGCAGGAGACAGCCAAGAAACATCCGCAGCGCGTGGTGTTTGCCGAGGGTATCCACCCCACAATGCTCAAGGCTGCCGTGCAGGCAAAGGCTGAGGGTATCTGTCAGCCGATACTTCTCGGTAACGATGAGCGCATAGAGAAACTTGCAAAGAGCCTCGACTTGAGTCTCGAAGGCATTGAGGTGGTAAACCTGCGCCATGACAATCAGGCTGAGCGCCGTGAGCGTTATGCGCAGATTCTTGCTGCCAAGCGCCAGCGTCAGGGCTACACCGTGCAGGAGGCAAACGACAAGATGTTTGAGCGCAACTACTTCGGCATGATGATGGTGGAGACTGGCGAGGCTGATGCTTTCATCACTGGTCTTTATACCAAATATTCAAACACCATCAAGGTGGCTAAGGAGGTTATCGGCATACGTGAGGGGCATAAGAGCTTCGGCACAATGCACATCCTCAACTCAAGCAAGGGTACATATTATATTGCCGATACGCTCATCAACCGTCATCCTGATGCCGAGGTGCTTACCGACATTGCCAAGCTGAGCAAGTACACTGTGGAGTTCTTCAACGATAAACCCGTGATAGCCATGTTGAGCTACTCCAACTTCGGAACTGAAGAGAGCGGAAGCCCTGTTCAGGTTCACAAGGCTGTGGAGAACATGCAGAGAGAGTTCCCCGATCTTGCCATCGACGGTGAGATGCAGGTGAACTTTGCGCTCAACAAGCATCTGCGCGATGAGAAATATCCGTTCTCAAAGCTCAACGGCAAGGATGTCAACACGCTCATCTTCCCCAACCTGTCGAGTGCCAACGGTGCATATAAGCTGCTGCAGGCAATTGACCCTGACGTGGAGATTATAGGTCCTATCCAGATGGGACTCAACAAGCCTATCCACTTCACCGACTTCGAGTGCTCTGTGCGCGATGTCGTGAACATTGTGGCTGTGGCAAGCATTGATGCTTACGTGGATAAGCTCAAGAAGAAGGCTTGCACTTGCAAATAAATAAAAGAGGAGTAAAAGGGAGGCAGATTGTCCGAGAACGTTTGTCGCTCTTTCTTTTAGGCACGGATTACACGGATTTCACGGTTTTATTATTTATCTTATCAGTGAAATCCGTGTAATCCGTGCCTAAAATCGTGACATAATGTAAGCAGCGACAGGCTTTTCGGACAGCCTCTCCCGTTTTTTTATATATGCAGTTAATGTTTTTGGTCTTTCTTTTGGCTATGTCGAAAAAAGGTTGTAATTTTGCAACCACTTTGCCTATGCAAACTGCAAAGTCGCTGAAAGAATACTAAAAGATACATATTTATATATATATGCCGGAACAAAATCAGAATAAGGGAACACGCCGCACATCGCGCCGTGCCGCACAGCAGGACATTGCCTACGCACGCTTGCAGCCGCAGGACGTTGAGGCAGAGCGGCTGGTGCTGGGCGCACTGATGATAGACAGAGACGCCTACGCCATTGTGGGCGAGATTCTGCGTGTGGACAGTTTTTACGAACAACGACACTCAAAGATTTATCAGGCTGTTCAGGACCTTAGCCTGAAGGAAAACCCTGTAGATGTTGTAACCGTCACCGACCAGCTGGCAAAAAACGGCGACTTGGAGGATATCGGCGGTCCTATGTATATAGCGGAGCTGAGCAACCGCGTGTCGTCATCGGCAAACGTGGAGTATCATGCAAGAATTATTGCGCGCAAGTCGCTGGCACGCCAGATGATTTCGTTTGCCGGAAGCATTGAGACCGAGGCGTTCGACGAGACCAACGACATCGACGAGCTGATGCAGCGTGCCGAGAGCGACCTGTTCACCATCTCGCAGGCAAACATGAAGAAGGACTACACCCAGATTGACCCCGTGGTGCGCCAGGCTATAGAGACCATTCAGAAGGCTGCCGCCAACAAGAGTGGTATGACGGGTGTGCCAACGGGATATCGTGAGCTTGACAAGAAAACCAGCGGATGGCAGTCGTCCGACCTCATTATCATTGCCGGGCGTCCGGCAATGGGTAAGACCTCGTTTGCGCTGTCAATGGCAAAAAACATTGCCTGCGACTATCAGGTGCCCATTGCGTTCTTCTCGCTTGAAATGAGCAACGTGCAGCTTGTCAACCGACTTATGTCAAACGTTTGTGAGATTGCCGGCAGCCGCATTCTTAACGGACAGCTGCAGCCCGACGAGTGGGAGAGGCTCGACAAGAGGGTGAACGACCTGCTCGGAGCACCGCTCTATGTCGACGAGACACCGGGACTGTCGGTGTTCGAGCTCCGCACAAAGGCGCGCCGTCTGGTGCGCGAGCACGGCGTGAAGATAATCATGATTGACTACCTGCAGCTGATGAATGCCAGCGGCATGCGCTTCAACAGCCGACAGGAGGAGGTGGCAAAGATTTCGCAGTCGCTCAAGGGACTTGCCAAGGAGCTCGACATTCCTATCATTGCGCTGAGTCAGTTGAACCGTGGAGTGGAAGGCCGCGACGGACTGGAGGGCAAGCGCCCGCAGCTGAGCGACCTGCGTGAGTCGGGAGCCATTGAGCAGGATGCCGACATGGTGATGTTCGTTCACCGCCCGGAGTACTATCATATCTTTGAGGACGAGAAGGGCCGCGACCTTCACGGCATGGCGCAGATTATCATTGCCAAGCACCGTAAGGGAAGTACGGGCGATGTGCTGTTGACATTCCGCGGCGAGTTCACACGTTTTGAGAATCCCGATGAGCACAGCTTCAAGCGGCGCAAGAGCGATGACGGGCAGGAGGGCGAGATTATGGGCAGCCGTGTAAATGGCGGCTCACCTGAACCAATCGATACATACGGCACTTTTGGCGGAGAGATGCCGCCGCCGGCAGACAACGGTCCGCTGCCGTTCTAAATATAAAAAAAAATAAATTTTATCATTTTATTTTGTCATTTCTGCAAATTAATGTAATTTTGCATTTCGGAATAAAATTTAAATGAAAATATAATTATGTATAGAAGTAAGACATGTGGAGAGTTGCGCATCGGCGATGCCGGCACAGAGGTGACACTTGCCGGATGGGTGCAGCGTAGCAGAAAGATGGGCGGAATGACCTTTGTGGATCTCCGCGACCGTTATGGCATAACCCAGTTGGTGTTCAACGAGGCTGTTGACGCAGGGCTGTGTGAGCGTGCCAACAAGCTGGGACGTGAATTTTGCATTCAGGTTAAGGGTAAGGTTAGTGAGCGTGAGAGCAAGAATGCCAATATGCCTACCGGCGACATAGAGATTATTGCCAATGAGCTTAACGTGCTCAGCGAGAGCGCCACACCTCCGTTCACCATCGAGGACAATACCGACGGCGGCGACGACATACGTATGAAATACCGCTATCTCGACCTTCGACGTCAGGCTGTGCGCAAGAATCTTGAGTTGCGCCACCGCATGACCATTCTCATACGCAACTTCCTTGACAATAAACAGTTCATCGAGGTAGAGACACCTATACTTATAGGGTCTACTCCCGAGGGAGCACGCGACTTTGTGGTGCCAAGCCGCATGAATCCAGGACAGTTCTACGCTCTGCCGCAGAGTCCGCAAACACTGAAGCAGCTGCTGATGGTGAGCGGCTTCGACCGTTATTTCCAGATAGCCAAGTGTTTCCGCGACGAGGACCTGCGCGCCGACCGTCAGCCTGAGTTCACACAGATTGACTGCGAGATGTCGTTTGTTGACCAGGACGATGTGATTGACATATTCGAGGAGCTTGCACGCCATCTGTTCAAGGAGATACGCGGCGTGGAGCTGCCCAAGCTGCAGCAGATGACATGGCACGAGGCTATGCGCCGTTTCGGAAGCGACAAGCCCGACCTGCGTTTCGGCATGGAGTTTGTGGAGCTGATGGACGTGCTGAAGCTCGGCAAGTTCCAGGTGTTCGACGATGCCGAATATATCGGCGGTATCTGCGTGCCGGGCTGCGCCAACTACACCCGCAAGCAGCTCGACCAGCTCACCGACTTTGTGAAGAGCCAGCAGATAGGCGCAAAGGGACTTGTATATATAAAGTATAACGAGGACGGAACGGTGAAGTCGAGCGTCGACAAGTTCTACACCGCCGACGACCTTGCCACTGTGAAAGAAAAGATGGGTGCAAACAACGGCGACCTCGTGCTGATACTCAGCGGCGACAATGCCAACAAGACCCGCGTGCAGCTCTGCTCGCTGCGTCTTGAGATGGGCGACCGTCTCGGTCTGCGCGACAAGAACAAGTTCGTTTGTCTGTGGATTGTCGACTTCCCGTTGTTTGAATGGAGCGATGAAGAGCAGCGCCTCATGGCAACTCACCATCCGTTTACAATGCCTAATCCTGCCGACATTCCGTTGCTCGACGAGCATCCAGAGCAGGTGCGCGCAATGGCTTACGACTTTGTGTGCAACGGTATTGAAGTGGGCGGTGGCTCACTGCGTATCCACGACGGCAAGCTGCAGGAGAAGATGTTCAAGATTCTCGGCTTCACTCCCGAGAAGGCTATGGCACAGTTCGGATTCCTCATCAATGCCTTCAAGTATGGAGCGCCACCTCATGCAGGTCTCGCCTTCGGTCTCGACCGCTTCGTGAGCATCATGGCAGGTCTCGACTCCATCCGCGACTGCATCGCATTCCCCAAAAACAACTCAGGACGCGATGTCATGCTCGATGCCCCCGGTGCTATCGATGAGAAACAACTTGACGAATTACAGCTCAAAGTCTGCTTGAAATAAGTTACAACAAATAGTCAAAAACGTTGACATACGTCAAAAAAAACGTGTGTCAACGTTTTTCGTGTCAAAAAATGTTGATATATTCTTTGAAAAGTTTTGCCGTGATTGAAAAAAATCGTACTTTTGCAGTCGAATTTGTATTCAGAAAAACAAAGTGATTATTTAAAGATTTAAAAAATGGCAGAAAAGAAAACAACAAAGGCTACAGCAGCAAAGACAAAAGCAGTAGCAGAGAAGGCACCGGCAAAGAAGTGCGCAACAAAGAAATGTGCAGCTAAGGCTACAACAGATCTCACAGCAGAGGTTGTAGGTTTCAAGGCTGGTGATGTTTATCAGGCACTCGCTGCGGCAGGTGTGGCAATGTCTGTGGCTGAGATAGCCAAGGCTGCAAAAATCAGCACCGAGGAAACTTACCTCGGCATTGGCTGGCTTCTCAAGGAAGGCAAAGTTGTTGCTGTAGAGGATAAACTTGCTTTGGCATAATAATTATCTACACAATAAAGTAAATGTGAAGAGCCGGTGGTTTTATAATCACCGGCTTTCATGTGAGATTAAATTGGGAGTAAAATGGTCAGCACCGAAGATATAATACGTGTCCTTGCTCAGGCGGGCGAAAACGGGATGAAGCTGGGTAAACTTGCCACGCACGTTTACAACAGCCACAACACCTTTTTCGATTCTCCCGACTACGATGCCGTATATGCCGAGGTGCAGCAGATGGTTCTCCGTCTGTCAAAATCCTCATCTAGTGTCATCGAGCAGGCACCCCTGCGCGGCTATTACCGCATCAATCCCGACAAGCTCTCGCTGTACGGGCAGCTCACAATAGATTTCGATGCCTTGGTTGCCCCGCAACCCGAAGAGGAAGAAGAGGAGCCCGAATCCCCCGCCGCCGACCTGTCCCTCAATTTGTTTGGCGACGATTTTTAGTTTTTTTTTCGCAAAAAAAGTTTCCTAAGTATAAACTGACAAATTTGTAGAACTCAGCGCACGCAAAATAGGTTAATCTCAAAAATAGAAAAAGTTCCTGCCTTCATTTAGCATGCTCTCTTTGAAAAATATGGGCGTAACCATACACCTTGAAAATATCGCATTTCAGTGGAGTTTTTTGCTGAAAACATTTTTCTAAACGTAGGAAATAGACTTCTAAATGTAGAGATTAGCGCGCTGAAACGCACATAAAATTACCCCTTCTGACATCCGAAAAGACATTCAAATAGTCAGAAGGGGTAAAAAAATTACGTTTTATTCTATTTACTCTTCATCCCACACGGAGTTGCTGTGTCTCCGGGGAGCATTCAGCGAACCATTATACAGTTCGTCGCTTGCATCCACAGAACCTGCCAATATCTGTTCAGATTCAATCTCTATAATCTCCATTGATGGAGCTATATATTTCTTTTTCATTATAATCTTATTTTATTATTACTTTTTTCCCGTTTATTATGTTCATTCCCTTTTGAGGAGCATTGAGACGCTGACCGCTGACGTTGTATATCGTCTTTGAGCCGTCAGTGCCGTCAGCCGCGTCAATGATGCCGGTTGTTCCGCCGTCTCCACCGTGAATCACCTTATATGCACTATGCTTTGCCGACTGGGTGTCCTTCACCTTCAGATAGGCGCGGAACGGCTGGCATGTGGCTTTTTCCCCAAGACGCTGGAACTCGTTGGCATCGGCATTTATACCGTAATAAGTGCAGCCCGACTCCCTGAAATCACTGTCAAAGGTTATGGTCTGGCTCAGTACACCTATAAACTCGGCTGTCTTGCCCTCAACTTCTGAAACCGGAAGCACCGTCACATTTTCAGCCTGTGCGATAACTTCCGAGACACCGTCGTCAGCCTTAAACAGATAAGGTTTGCCAGCCTCAATGCTTGTCACAGGTCTGAATATTACACTATTGCCGTCGAAACGCTCAAACTCCTCAACGGTTATTCCATCTGGAATGCCACAGCTAAACGGCAGACAGATTGTAGCCCATTTGCCAGCCACGCCCTGAGTGCGGCTATAGAACGCCGAGCTTGCGGTAAATTCTGTAGGAGCTCCGAACGGCTGACAGTCTTCGAGCACGATATTTGCGGCTTGCCCGTCAACAACGATATTGTCGCCGGTTACAGAAGTCGTGCCCGAAGGCAGGAAATACACTGTATTGCTGTTTGTGTCACCGGTTTTCAGCGTCTCTGATGTGACACTCTCATCAAGAGTGGTCCCGGTAAGGTCGACGTATGTTATTTCGGTGTCGTTAATCACGCTGAACGCAGCCTTTGTGTCTGCTAGCTCGTCCGCAGTCTGTGTGCCGGTGAGAGTCATGTCGGCTGGCACCTCGTATATAATGTCAGAGTTGTTATTTGTCCATTTTAATTTGTAGTTTGCCCCACTACCCATAGGAACATATATTTTCTCTAATTGAGTATTATAAATCAGTCCGCCGCCATCTGGCGCAAAAATAGACTTCGAGTAGATAATTTTGAGATTGCTACATTTTTTTACACTCTGAGCCTGTAATGACTCAATGGTTGAAGGTAGAGTCATTGTTTTTATGGATTTGATATATGAGAAAGCTTCGTTTTGTATTTCTGTTATACCTTCAGGAACAACGAGGTCGGTCACCAATTTGTCGTTGAGATATAAATCAAATGGAATTATATCATAATAAGATTGTCCAAAACTATATCCTATATTATTATTTATCCATGATTCCATATCTTCAATATATACGCCTTGAGAAGGTGATACAGACGAAAAACTTTTGCCGTAGAGATTGCTTTCTTCTACTGTTGTCAAAGACTTTGGAATCCTTAATGTTTCTAATGATGTACACCCTGAAAAAGCTCCTGCCCCTAACGTTGTTACGCCTTCTTCAAGTGTCAGTGTCTTTAAACATGATGCCCCCCAGAAAGCGTAATCTTCCACTGTGGTGATGCTGCCTGGTATCACAAGGTCTGTCACAAGCTCGCCGTTCAGATAAAGATTATGAGCACATATTAGTGGATTTCCATAACCTGGTGTTGGTTCCCATGCCATACCTGACCCTGAGCCGTTGGAAGGGTTGGCGTGCTTTATGGCGCACCATGCGACAAGGTCGGTGATGTAAACGCCTTTCAAACCACGGCAATATCTAAAGCAGTCTGTTCCCATGCTTTTCACGGAACTTGGAATGTTGATAGTCTCAAGCGAATTGCATTCGTAAAATGCCGTTGTCCCTATTCGTGTAACACCTTCCGGTATAATAATTCCGTTCAGCTTTTCACATCCATAGAAAGTATTGTTGGCTATTGTGGTTAAACCATCCGGCAAATTTACACTTTCCAAATTGGTGCAACGATAAAATGCCCCACCAAGCGATTTCAATGTGGCTGGCAACTGCATTTTTGTCAGACACGGATTGTTTGCAAAAGCATAATTTCCTATTTTTTCAAGAGAGCAGCCTTTAGAAAAAGTAACGGTAGTCAGATCTGAACAATTATTAAAGGCGTAATCTCCGATTTCTGTTACGGTATTAGGGATCACAAGCGACATAAAGCGCGAACAGCCGTTAAATGCATTTGCCGAAATCTTTGTCACCCCAGCAGGAATGTTCAGCAAGTTAAGTTCCTTGCCTTTCAGGTATATTTTCTTTGCATATACTAAGGGATTACTACCAATTATAGCATTATAAGGATTGTAAGTAACATCTTTATCAATAACAAAATCCACTTCACACCAGTTTGCCAAGTCACCAATATCTATTTTCGTGATATTTGAACAGTCCCTAAACGCACTCGCTCCTAATTTTTTTAGTTTATCTCCAAATATTACTGATGTCAATCCTGTACAATAATCAAAGGCTTCATCTCCAATTTCTTTTATGTTTGGAATATTCAGTTCTGCCGTCATACTCTTACAGTATCGAAATGCATCTTTCTCTATATATTCCAACGATGAGGGGAATTGGCTGATTTCAAGAGACGAGTTCTCATAAAAAGCACCCGTCCCAATTCTGACAAGTCCATCAGGCAAAGTTACACTTTTTAAAGCTGAACAGCCTAAGAAAGTATAATCCATTATATGTTTAAAACTTTGTGGCAGAACTACTTCTGCAAGACTTGTACACCCCTCAAACGCCCTTGTTCCCATCTCTTCTACTGAAGACGGTATTTCAATCGATGTCAGTGAAGTACATTTATAAAAGGCGTGTTCACCGATTGTTTTAACGCTTTCAGGAATTTCTATATTATTTAATAAAGAACACCCATAAAATGCCCACTCTCCAATATATGTCACAGTATTGGGAATTCTTAATGTCTGAAGTTTTGAGCAATTATAAAAAGCCTGCTTACCAATACTTGTTACATTTCCTTCAATTGTAACCGATTCAAGTTCCGAACATTCCCAAAAGATTTGCGGGCTTATTTCTTTTACTCCGGCAGGAATGGTTATATGTGTGATAGGACATTGCGCAAAACTTTCGGCTTGTATCTCTTCCACTCCTTGTGGAATGTCTATATTCTCCGACAAAGCAAACAACCCCATAAAAGCATCCACCTCTATTCTCTTTATCGTTTCTGGCAGCTTTACCTTTGTCAATGTTTTACAATAGCGAAAAGCTCCTCCACCAATAACTGTTACAGGAATCTGATTACCGTTATATGTGACAAATGACGGAATTTCCACTTCTGTAAAGGAATAACGTTTATAATCAGCCATATCCCACATGACATCATTGGTCTTTGGCAGCAATGTTGCCGTATTACCATCGGTGGAATATCTTATATCGTCCACCCAAAATTCTTCGCTAAAGGCAGGCAATGCTACTGACGTCAAAATTGCCAAACAGATGATAATCCTTACTTCATGTAAAGATGACATTAACCGTCTTACAGGTATAATAACACCTCTTCTATTCGTTTTCATGTTTATTTTCTTAAGATTTTGTCCACAACTCCTTGGACGTAAATTTATTAAGTTACTCTTTTTAGGTGGCGAATGAGAATAAAAAAATAGGCGTGGAGTCGACTATCTGTTTATTCTCCAATTGAAGGTTCTGGACTACCTGATATACGAGAATATAGTCAAACCCACACCTATTGAGGTGCGGGCGTTATAGACTATTGCTCTTCGTATATCGTGAATTGTCCAGATTCTCAATTGGAAGGAACAAAAGCTAACGCTCTTATTTTGTTATGTCATTATATCGCTTAATTTTTCTTTATATCATAAGCAAATCATTATTTTGTTGTTAATACTACGTTTATATTGTTCTCATTTTCAGCATGTTCTGCCATGGCACAAGTTACGTATGCCGAGACATCATCACACTTTCGGCAACAAAATTAGTAAATATTTCTCATACTGCCAAATTATTGACAGGAAAATTTATCTTCTTGTTGCCAAATTTATAAAATCAGCAGCAGCTTTACGGCAATGAAGATGCAAAGAATTTAATAGGTATCCTGAATGCTGTGAGGTGATATGTTAGGAAGCTGGATGAACTATGTGTGTGTTACCTAAACAGCCAGACTATATCTGGTTGCTTGAGTAAAATGGGACTTTATGTTTGTAATGGAGACTCCTTATTGGACTGATGAGTTTGAGTAAAATAAGAACATAAAATAATTACGGGGTATCAGACTGTGAATGTCTGACACCCCGTATTTAGTTCAAGTGATAATGCCCAATAATTCATAAAGGCATCATTGCAACCTGATTGTCTAAAGCCTGTCTGATAAATCCGTTAATTGACATTCCTGTTTTCTTGGCAAGCATTGCAATGCGGCTGTGAGTTTCTGGAGAAATACGAACATTCAATGTCCCTGTATAACTCTTGTGAGGTTGTATGCCTTCTTCTTTGCAATATGCAATATAATCATTTACGGCATCGTGAAAAGCAGCAGTAAGCTCTGATACGCTCTCGCCCTCAAAGTTTACAAGTCCGTTGATTCCCTCTATCTTACCAAAGAAAACATTGTCATCCTCACTGAATGAAACACTGCCTATAAAACCTTTATAATTTAAAGTATTTATAATATATAGTATAAATTAAATTGTAAATAGTAATTTACACTCATTCACAATAATTTTGTTGCAAATGTAACTGTTTTTTAGTTGCAAAACAAATTTTACTCACTTTTTTGTCACGACATTAGTCTTATTTAACAACTTGCGATTATAAAACAGATTCCATTCTTGCTATGTTTTGTGTTTTCATCCCTATTTGTTAATTTATGACAAATATGTGATACGTGACGCTTCGGCGGCAAGCGACAATGCGATAGACAACTTGTTGGATAGCATGCTCGTATTCTAAACTGTTTTTGAGATAAAATGGTCTTAAGGATTTAGACAAATGGGGAAATTCCCATGTGATTAGGAAAAGTCCTACCGCCATTTAGGTCTTTTCTTTTTGCCACATCGTCATTTCATTGTACCTTTGCACTGAAAATAAGACATAAAAGTATTAACCATAAAAAAAATGAACGTTATGAAGAAAATAATGATGATGATGGTAATGATGCTTACGATAGTGGTGTCGACCAGTGGAAACAACTACACACACCGTGACAGAAAATGTCATGTGAGCATAGAACAAAAGTGTTATATGGATCATGCACGCCACTGCCGCTGCAAATGCCACAATAGGTCATGGCGTGCCGCAAACAACAAGACTTGCAAGGCATGCCGCAAACACATAAAGAAAATGCAGAAGCAGCACGAGAAGCATATACGTGAAATGAGAAGACATTGCGGACACGCAAGACGTTAAAGATAAACATGAGTGTAATCTGTGCCTACTATTCTTTCAGCTTTTTCAGTATTTTAGCTGGCACACCGCCCACGAGACTATAAGAAGGCACATCTTTTGTGACTACGGCGCCGGCTGCCACCACACTGTGATTGCCGATGGTGACTCCGGGCAGGACGGTGGCGTTGGCTCCTATCCACACATCGTTGCCGATGGTGACTTTGGCGGTTGATATGCCCTGCTCATCAATGCGCCTGGTGCAGTCGGTGAAGTTGTGGTTGAGGGCTGTGACCACGATGCCCTGCGCCAGATTGACGTTGCTGCCAATTTCCACGGGACCTATCACCGTGCAGTGGAGTCCTATGCGGGTGTTGTCGCCGATAATGACATCGCCCACGGCGTTGTTGATGCAGCAGAACGATTCCACCACACTGCGCCGTCCTAAGACAAACTTGCGGTAGGGAGGCGTGTCCATTCTCACGCTGCCGTAGATTTTGCAGCCCCTGCCGCGCTGCTGATATAGTGGCGCAAGCAGGCGGATGTACCAACGGGGACGGGCATCGCGCTGGTTCATTATCAGCAGGTCGAGCATGCGTTTCAGCGCTGGACTGTTTTTTAGGCTGGCTCTTATGGTTTCCTTGTTCATAGCTTTTCTTTTTTATGAATGGTAGGAGGGGTAGGAATGTTAGGAGGATTAGGAGTGGTAGGAGGATTTAGATCCTCACTCCACACTATTCCAATAGCGGCTTGAGATATTTTCCCGTGAGGCTTTCCTTGCATTTGCAGATGTCCTCGGGCGTGCCGCAGCAAACGATGTTTCCTCCTCGGTCGCCGCCGTCGGGACCCATGTCGATGATGTGGTCGGCACATTTTATCACGTCAAGGTTGTGCTCTATTATAAGTATGGTGTGACCGCGGCTGATGAGCGCGTCGAATGAAGACAGCAGACGCTTGATGTCGTGATAGTGCAGGCCGGTGGTCGGCTCGTCGAAGATGAACATCGTAGGCTCCTGCTTCTCCTGACCGATGAAATATGCTAATTTCACACGCTGGTTCTCACCGCCCGAAAGGGTGGATGAGCTTTGTCCCAGTTTGATGTAGCCCAGTCCCACATCCTGCAGCGGTTTCAGCCGTCGGGTGATGGCGGGCTGGTTGTGCTCGGTGAAGAACTCCATTGCCTCGTTGATGGTCATGTCGAGCACGTCGCTGATGTTCTTGCCGGCAAACCTAACCTCAAGGATGTCGTGCTTGAAACGTTTGCCGTGACAGCTGTCGCACTCCAATACGAGGTCCGCCATGAACTGCATCTCAACCGTTATCTCGCCGGCACCCTTGCACTGCTCGCAGCGTCCGCCGTCGGTGTTGAATGAGAAGTACTGCGATGTGAATCCCATCTGTTCGGCAAGCTGCTGCGATGCGAACAGGTCGCGGATGGCGTCGTATGCCTTCACGTAGGTGGCAGGATTTGAGCGTGTGCTCTTGCCTATAGGGTTCTGGTCGACAAACTCCACATGCTTTATTGCCTTGTAGTCGCCCTCCAGTGCGGCATATTCGCCGGGAGCCTCGCACACCTCACCGATATGACGCTTCAGGGCAGGGTAGAGTATACCCTTTATGAGGCTTGACTTGCCGCTGCCGCTCACTCCCGTCACCACGGTCATCACGTTGAGCGGTATGCTGGCGTTGCAGCCTTTGAGGTTGTTCATTCTTGCGCCCTTTATAGTCACCGCCATGTTCCACGGACGGCGGCTCTTGGGCACTTCAATCACCTCGGTGTGTGCAAGATGTCTTACGGTGTGGCTCAGCGGGAACTTCTCGGGAGTGGCAGCGTTGATGCTGTCAGTATCGCCTTCAAACACAATCTCACCGCCTAATCGTCCCGCATCGGGTCCCACGTCAATCAGATAGTCGCAAGCCCGCATTATCTCATCGTCGTGCTCCACTATCACCACGGTGTTGCCTATGTCGCGCAACTCGTGCAACACCTTTATCAGTCTTTGGGTGTCGCGGCTGTGCAGACCAATGCTTGGCTCATCGAGAACGTAGAGCGACCCCACGAGCGGACTGCCTAATGATGTGGTGAGGTTTATGCGCTGGCTCTCACCGCCTGACAGTGAGTTCGACAGACGGTTGAGAGTGAGGTAGCCAAGTCCCACATCATTAATGAATTGCAGTCTTGTGGTAATCTCTTTCAGTAGGCGTTTGGCTATCTGCTGCTCGTGGTTGGTGAGCTCCAGTTGCTCAAACCATTTGCCCAACCTTTCTATCGGCATTTCCACAAGGTCGGTTATGCTATACCCTCCGATTTTCACATAGGTGGCTTCCTTTTTCAGTCGTGTGCCGTGACATACCGGGCATGTGGTCTTGCCCTTGTAGCGTGCCATCATCACCCTGTACTGTATCTTGTATTGGTTGGCTTTCACCATGTCGAAGAAGTCGTCGATCGACACCCGCTCATCCTTGGCGCGCCGGCGGTCGGACGGCAGTCCGTGCCACAGCATGTCCTTCTGCTTCTGGCTGAGATTGCAGTAAGGCTCGAATATAGGGAACTTGTCGGCAGCTGCCCTGCGGCAGAACTCATCTTTCCATTGTCCCATCTTCTCACCGTGCCAGCACACCACACAACCGTCGTAAACCGAAAGCTGCGGATTGGGTATCACAAGCTTCTCGTCGATGCCCATCACCTTGCCGAATCCCTGACACTCGGGACAGGCACCCATGGGCGAGTTGAATGCAAACATCTGGTCGCAGGGTTCCTGGAATGTGATGCCGTCGGCCTCGAAGCGTGTGCTGAAGTCGTGAGTAATCATCGACGGCAGGAATACCAGCCGCATACGTCCGTTGCCCTCAAACATGGCAATCTCAGCCGAGTCCACAAGTCGGGCAACGGCATCCTTAGAGCTGTCAACGCTCATGCGGTCAATCACCAGCCAGATGCTTGACGGCTCCGGCAGAGTGTCTGCCTCAAGAAGGTCATCGATGCGGGTAAGGTCGCTGCCCGCCATCACTCTTGAATAGCCTTGCTGTATGTACATTCCCAACTGGTCGGTGAGAGTGCGCCCCTCGGGTATGCGTATTGGAGCAAGCACCATGAACTTCACTCCCTCGCCATACTGCTCGGTGCATCTCACAATGTCCTCGGTGGTGTGTTTCTTCACCTCCTGGCCGCTTACCGGCGATATGGTCTTGCCTATGCGTGCATATAGCAGCCGCAGATATTCGTATATCTCGGTGGTGGTGCCCACGGTGCTTCGCGGATTGCGGCTTATCACCTTTTGCTCTATGGCTATTGCCGGCGGAATGCCCTTGATGAAGTCACATTCGGGCTTGTTCATTCTGCCGAGAAACTGCCGTGCATACGAGCTGAGGCTCGCCACATAGCGGCGCTGTCCCTCGGCATAGAGGGTGTCGAACGCCAGCGACGACTTGCCGCTGCCGCTCACTCCAGCTATACACACCATCTTGTTGCGCGGTATCTTTACGCTGACATTCTTCAGGTTGTTGACCCTTGCACCTTTTATTTCGATAAATTCCATAGTTCTTTTTTAGTTTAGGAGGGGTAGGAAGAGTAAGAATTGTAGGAAGGGTAGGAGGATTAGGATTCTTCATTCTTCATTCTTCACTCTTC
>JAUNSB010000039.1:8154-13484 GCA_030539375.1 Prevotella sp. | reverse complement strand
GCTGACATTCTTCAGGTTATTGACCCTTGCGCCTTTTATTTCGATATAGTCGTTCATTTTTCTTGTGATTTTTTATTGGGCTAATGTGGCTTATTGGGGGTATAGCCATTCTTCACTCTTCATTCTTCATTTCCTTAGCGTTTCCTCAATAAATCTCGCAGTCACTCCATTGCCGCTTTTTGCCACTTCCTCGGGAGTGCCTGTTGCCATCACCGTTCCGCCGCCTCTGCCGCCTTGCGGTCCCATGTCGATGATGTAGTCTGCCATTTTTATCACGTCGAGGTTGTGCTCAATCACCACCACGGTGTTGCCGCGGTCGGTGAGACGGCTCAGCACGTCCATCAATATCTTTATGTCCTCAAAGTGCAGTCCTGTTGTAGGCTCATCGAGGATGTACATAGTCTTGCCCGTGTCCTTCTTGCTCAGTTCGGTGGCAAGTTTCACACGCTGGCTTTCACCGCCTGACAGGGTTGTGGAGGGCTGTCCCAGTTTGATATACCCCAGTCCCACGTCCTGCAACGTCTTTATCTTGCGCAGAATGTCGGGCACGTTCTCAAAGAACTCCACAGCCTGGTTGATGGTCATGTCGAGCACGTCGGCAATCGACTTTCCCTTATATCTCACCTCCAAGGTCTCACGGTTGTAGCGCTTGCCGTGACACTCCTCGCAGGGCACCATCACGTCGGGCAGGAAGTTCATCTCGATGGTCTTGTAACCGTTGCCGCCGCAGGTCTCGCAGCGGCCGCCCTTCACGTTGAACGAGAAGCGCCCCGGCTTGTAGCCTCGGATTTTTGCCTCGGGCAGGTTGACGAACATTGAGCGTATGTCGGCAAACACTCCCGTGTAGGTGCTCGGGTTTGAGCGCGGTGTGCGGCCTATCGGGCTCTGGTCCACGTTCACCACCTTATCTATATTGTCCAGTCCCTCAATCTTGTCGTAGGGCATAGGCTCCTTCAGCGACCTGTAGAAATGCTTTGAGAGTATAGGCTGCAGAGTCTCGTTTATCAGTGTCGACTTTCCGCTGCCGCTCACTCCCGTCACCACAGTCAGCTTGCCCAATGGCAGCTCCACGTCAACATTCTTCAGGTTGTTGCCGCGGCAGCCTCTCAGCCAGATGCTCTTGCCGTTGCCCTTGCGCCTTGTGGCGGGAATCTCAATCTCGCGCTCACCGCTGAGATACTGGCTTGTGATGGTGTGCTGACTCATCATCTGCTCGGGTGTGCCTTGGAACACCACCTCGCCGCCCTTGCGCCCAGCCTTGGGACCAATGTCTACAATGTAGTCGGCAGCAAGCATCATGTCCTTGTCGTGCTCCACCACTATCACTGTGTTGCCTATGTCACGGAGGTTGCGCAGCGAGGCTATCAGTTTTTCGTTGTCGCGCTGGTGCAGACCGATGCTCGGCTCATCGAGGATGTAGAGCACGTTCACAAGCTGCGAGCCTATCTGTGTGGCAAGCCTTATGCGCTGGCTCTCGCCGCCCGACAGTGTTGCCGAGGCACGATTGAGCGACAGGTAGTCGAGTCCCACCTCCAGCAGGAAGTCAAGCCTCGTGCGTATCTCCTTCAGTATCTCTGCTGCTATCTTCTTCTGTTGCGGGTCAAGATGCTTCTCCGCCTCGTCGGTCCAGCTGCGTAGCTCGCTGATGTCCATGTCGGCAAGCTCGCTGATGTTCTTGTCCCATATCCTGTACGACAGGGCCTCGCGATTGAGGCGCTTGCCGCCGCACTCAGGACAGGTGCATTCGGCAAGAAACTGCTCGCTCCACTTCCTGGCATCGGCGCTGTCATCGTTGTCAATAACGTTCTTTATATATTTCACCACTCCGTCGAATGGAGCAAACCAGTCGTTGGTGGTGTGTGTCAGTTCCTTGTCCACCTTTATGTTGCCCACTGTGCCGTAAAGTATCTCCGTCATTGCCTCCTCGGGAATCTCCTCGATGGGAGTCTTCAGCGTGCAGTCGTGGTTGTGCAGAATGGAGTCTATCTGCCAGAAAATCATCTGATTCTTGTATTTTCCCAACGGCAGGATGCCTCCGGCATATATGCTCTGCTTGCGGTCGGGCATCACCTTGTCCATGTCAATCTGGTTTATGCGCCCTAAGCCTTTACAGCGCGGACACGCTCCCTGCGGCGAGTTGAACGAGAAGTTGTTTGGCGCAGGGTCGCTGTAGGATATTCCCGTCACGGGACACATCAGTCGTCTTGAGAAATGCTTTGCCTCGTCTGTGGCTGCGTCGATTACCATCATCAGTCCGTCGCCCTGCTTCATGGCGGTGTCAACGCTCTTGCGCAGACGGTCCTCATCCTTTGCCTCCACTTTCAGGCGGTCGACCACCACCTCTATGTTGTGGTTCTTGTATCTGTCCACCTTCATGCCGCGGGTAATCTCTGTCACCTCGCCGTCCACCCTTACATTCAGGTAGCCTTTGCGGCGCATGCTCTCAAACAGCTCACGGTAGTGTCCCTTACGGCTGCGCACCAGTGGGGCAAGAATGTAAATCTTCTTGCCTTCATACTCCTTTAGAATCATCTGCAGCACCTGTTCGGCAGTGTATTTCACCATCTCCATACCCGAGGCATGGCTGTAGGCACGTCCCGCCCTGGCGTAGAGCAAACGCATATAGTCGTAAATCTCGGTGGTGGTGCCCACGGTGCTTCGCGGATTGCGGTTGGTGGTCTTCTGTTCAATGCTGATTACCGGGCTTAGTCCCGTAATCTTGTCTACATCGGGGCGCTCCATGTCTCCAAGGAAGTTACGGGCATAAGCCGAGAAAGTCTCGATATATCTCCTCTGTCCCTCTGCAAATATTGTGTCGAATGCTAATGATGACTTGCCGCTGCCGCTCAGTCCTGTTATTACGGTAAGGCTGCCGCGTGGTATCTCCACGTCAATGTTTTTCAGATTGTGAACCCTTGCGCCGTACACATTTATCTTGTCGTCCTGTCTCATTGATCCTCTTTTCTGTTTTTGTTTTTTCAGTTTGTCGGTGTGGAAGTCTCGATATAGTCGCGCAGTATGTTGACGTCGCGCTTTATCTCATATTTTCTTCCATCGGCACCTTTTGCCTTTACCAGTACGAAATACACTCCGTCCTTCACAGGCTTGCCGTTGTGGGTGCCGTCCCATCCGCCGTTGATGTCGGTCCAGTCATATATCTTTACTCCGTGTCGGCTGAAGATATAGGCGTGAAACTCTACGATGCTCCTGTGGTTGCTTTTGGCTTTGTATATGTCGTTTATGCCGTCACCGTTGGGCGAGAATGCGTTTGGCATCTCAAGTTTGCTTGCGCTGATGCTCACGGTTATGCTGCCCTCAGCCACATCGTTGCCCGTGTACAGCTCCACGGTGTATGTGCCCGATTCCATAAACTCAAACTCAGTGTCCTGTTCATACCTTATAAGGAAAGGCGATGTCTCACCGTTCTTGGTAAATCTCCATTCGTATGCCGGCATCTCACCTTCCCCGATATTGTCGGGATTTGCCTTGAATGTGACCTTTAGCGGAGCCTCGGCATCGTTTATTGCCGATGTCTCCTCTATGTCTGTACCGTCCATGGTGTAGTATGCCGTGGGTGTGAATGCCGCCCTTACGGTTGTTGGCATAAGCATTGCTGCCACCCACATTATCACTATTATGTGTTTGGAAATGATAGCTTTACATTGTTTACTGTTCATCATTCTGTGTTTTTTATTTATCAATCAGCCTGCAAATATACAAATTTTCTTTTAAATCTCCAAACACTTTTGTTAAAATCACCTTAAAATTTTGTATATGATTTGTGTGTGTTATATCTATGATATATTTTTAATTATGGTATTTATAAATACCAGTTTGCAAGATATTGTTATAAGGCGAAATCTCGTTTGCAGCAGTCGAGATTTCACTTGGTAGTAGTCGAAATCCCGTCTGGTAGCAGTCGTAATCTCGTTTGTTAGCGGGCAAAAACAATAAAAATTACCATCAAATGTTTGGAAGTTTGGATTTTAGTAGTTACGAAAAAGAATTAAGGACATATAGTAGAGTAAGGTGGTACATTTATCAAGATGTCTGCGTTGTTCTATATCAGTTTGAAATAATAAATCTCTCATACTGTAACTATTCGTATGTTCGGCATAAAAAATATTAAAAAATGATTTTAAGGAGTGATTCTTCATCTTTTTTTCGTAACTTTGCTGACGAAAGATAAAAATCTGCAATTATGATAATAAGCATAGCAAATCCTATTTATGATGCGGTCTTCAAATATCTGATGGAAGACGTGCGTGTGGCAAAGACGATATTGTCTGCACTACTTCAAAAAGATGTGGTGGAGGTTGACGTGCGCAAACATGAGTATACCAACGGTAGGCACGATAAAATCTCAATGTTCCGCATTGACTTCGGAGCAAAGGTGAGACAAGAGGACGGCACTCTGAAACTTGTGCTCATTGAGTTGCAGAAAACGTGGCTGGAAACGGAGACACTGCGTTTCCGCCAGTATCTCGGCACCCAGTATGCCAATCCTGACAACATTGACAAGGATAGCGGCTCCGATGGCTATGGTATCCCCATGATAGCGGTGTATCTGCTCGGTCACCGTGTAGGAAAAATAAAGGAGCCTGTGCTTTATGTGAGCCACAAGTCGTATGACTATAATGGCAATGAGGTGACCGAAGGAATGCCCGACCCGTTTGTGGAGAGCCTTACCCACGACAGCATCATTGTGCAGATACCTCTTTTGCACGGACTGGTGAACAACCGATTGACAAAGGTACTGAGCGTATTTGACCAAAAAAAGAAAAACAAGAGCAATCATCAAGTTCTAAACATCAACGAGGATGAATATATGGGTGACCGTGAGATGGAGCATATACTCCACCGACTTCTCTCGGCTGCCTCAGATGCGGAACTCCGGCAGGCTATGAATGTGGAGGATGAGTATTTCTCTGCTATAGAAAACAGGGATACAGCTATTATGATGCGCGATAAGCGTATTGCCGAGCAAGATGCGCAGCTTGAGCAGAAAGATGTGCAGCTGGAACAACAACAGTCGGCATTACTTGCTTCTGCCAAGGCAATGAAAGCGGTGGGAATATCTCCAGAACAAATATCCGCAATGACTACGTTGTCAATAGAAGTGGTGAAAAATTTATAGAATTGAATGTTCAAGATTCAGTTTTATGCGTTGAGTAAAATGAAAGATAAAAGGCTGTGTTCAATGATTTCTTACCTTCAAAAATAATCATCAAAAAACGGCATTTTTTGTTTGTTTTTGAGGCAAAATGAACCTATGTTCATCGGCAAAGTAAGTTAACTCCGTTGGCAAAGTAAGTTAACTTCATTGGTAA
>JAUNSB010000039.1:0-8144 GCA_030539375.1 Prevotella sp. | reverse complement strand
AAAGTCACCTATATTCGTGAGATATTTCATTTAAATTTGTGTGGAGTGGCATCAAAGTGCCATTCCATTTTCTATTTCGCAAAAAAAATAATGTGAAAATTTTTCAGAATTATGTTTACAGTATGTGCTTTGTTATACACAACAATGTCAGTCCTAAATTATGTGGTTGTTGTATAAATTTATCTCAAAAGTTTGCGTGATTTAAATATATTTTATAATTTTGCATTCCAAAAACGATGAAAGCAAAATGATGATGAAAACAACAGTCGTATATAATATAGTCTTTATGGTCTTGTCGATGGCATTAGCTTGTTCTTGCGACAATAGCGTGAAAGTTATGGACGAGGCTGAGGGGATTGTTTCTGCCAGTCCCGACTCTGCCTTGGCATTGCTGTCTGCCGTTGACAAATACGGATTGTCAAAAGAGGAAAGGGCGCGCTACGGACTTCTGTTTACCATGGCGCAGGACAAGTCAGGGCTTGACGTTGACATGGATACCCTTATCCGCTCCTCCTATATATATTATAAAGGTATGCCCGAAACAAAGTATTACGGGCTGAGCCAATACTATATGGGGAAATACTACATGCTTAACGACAGCACCAATGAGTGTGAGGCATGTTTCCGCAATACCATCAACAATGCCAGAGAGCGTGGCGACATCGACCTCCAGTGTCTTGCACTGGAGAAGCTGAGTCGCAGCATTGCCCTCAGCAATACCAAACAGTCGGTGGCATACGCCCGGCAGAATCTGGAGCTTTACAAAACATCAAAGACAAGAAAATTGGAGAACATCATATATTATACCCTCAACCTTGCAAACAGCTTTATAATGGATGACCAAAAGGATTCGGCATTGACATATATAAGGCAGGCAAAGGGATTATTGAATGACAAATTGAACAAGAGAGTGATATCAGATGTATATCATTCGTTATGTAGAACTTATTATTATTTCGATACTCCAGATTCAGCTCTATATTATTCACGCAGGGCATTGGAAATAATGCAAAATGACAAATTGTTGATATTCCATGCATTCTGCCTGCAGGAGAATGACTCATCGGAGATGGCAGAAAAGATTCTGCGTGATTGTGTAAAAAGATGCAGCAATCAGCAAAAATATACAGTATATATGGACATCTGCAAAATGTCAGGCAGAAGATTGGTTGACAAGCAACATTCCGATGATATTGACTCACTACGCAAATATGCAGAAGAAAAGATGCTGGACCTTTATTCATTTAAAGGCAAGTATTTTGAGGAGAACATCAGGCAGGGCAGAGAGCTTGAGAGGCAGGAGACGGCGGTATTGATGAGAAATTACACAATTTTGTTTATTGCTGTGTTTGTAGTCCTTGTTGCCGCCATTGTGTATATGCAATATTCCAAGAAAAGAGCAGTTCAAGAGCAAGAAAAACTTTTCTTAAAGAAACAGCACGAGATATTGGTGGAATCGAAGAACAAACAGATAGCATTGATGAAAAACAGCCTGTTTGAAAAACTCGACCTTGCCCAAAAGATAAAAGATGCAAGAAATAACAAGTGTCATATACTTATAAACGACAACGACTGGAATCAGCTCTATGCAATCCTTGAGGGTGGCGACGACTGTTTTGTCAGCAGACTAAAAAGCAGCTTCCCCAATCTCAATGATGATGATATACATCTGTGTATGCTCATCAAAATAGGCTTGTCCAACGAGGATATTTCCAATATTTACTGCATCACTGCTGACTCCATCAAGAAGAAGCTCTACTGTTTTAAGGAGAAATTGAACATCACCGACCGTAATGTTTCAGTTAGATCTTATATCCAAAGCTTCTAAAACGCCTGTTTTTTACTGCTGCACGTGTAACATTTTGTTTGCGTAGTGTTACACGTTATATGGCTATCCACCTCATTATTGCCATCCTGTGCCTTTTATGGTTCTGTGTTTTGAATGTAATGGTCTTAAAATCAACGATTTCTACATTCTATTTCTTATAACACAGTAATCCACCTCCAAAATTTGTTTTATTAATATACATTTTATAATTTTGCACTCGAATTTTTTAAAATGTATTATTATGAAAATAGAAAAATTGTTTTTTAGCGCATTGGTTGCATTACTGCTTATCCCTGTATCAGGAATGGCACAGAAAAATGAGAAGAAAATAAAATTAGAAACAATCTCAAATATACGTGGAGGCAGAACTTCTGTACCATCAGTAGATGCGACTCAGTATTCCGATTATATCCTTTTGGATATTAACAGGTATTACGGCAATGTTGTCGTTGAAGTGGAAAATGAGGAAACAGGCGAAACTGTCTCCTCTGAATACTTTGTCAGCAACAGGGATAGTTTCACCTTCAATATATCCTCGATGCCGGAAGGTATATATATAATAAGGTTGCACTTTGACAACGGCATGGAATATATCGGTCAATTCACAATAGAGATAGAATAACTGTAACCGTATTATTAACAATTTAAAATTGAAAAAGATGAAAAAGAAAAGTTTGTTAGCTGGAGGTTTCATGCTTGCAATGGTTGCTGCCACAGGTGGTTATCACGCATTTACTTCCAATTCCTCTTTAGAGGAAAATCTGTTGATGGAGAATGTTGAAGCACTGTCAAATGGTGATGCAACGACAGAAAACACAGGTCCAGGACAACCTTACAAATGTCCAAACAAAAGTGGTGAAGGGAAGTGGTGTCTTTCAACAAATAGACATCCTTGCACAGAAACGTCATGCTAAGTCCGAAATGCATGGCAATTAAAATTCGTCATCTGTTAAATAGATATGCGTATTTTATCAAATTAGAATATATATAAAATTCTATTAACAGATGACGATTTAATTAACTCAGAAAAACTTAGAATAAATAGACATGAGAGCAACTATTGCATTAATGATTGTTTCATTTCTTTTTGTAGCATGTAGCAACAAAAAGGAAAATCT
The DNA here is from genome assembly GCA_030539375.1 of Prevotella sp. Taxonomy (GTDB): domain Bacteria; phylum Bacteroidota; class Bacteroidia; order Bacteroidales; family Bacteroidaceae; genus Prevotella. The sequence goes on along the minus strand of JAUNSB010000039.1, from coordinate 5,198 downwards.
GTGTATGGAAAAAATGGAGACATTATCTCTTGTTACTGATGAAAAAGATCATGTAAGTAATGAGTTTGTTGAGTTTGTCGATTTCCTGAAATTAAACGAACCGGAATTGACATTTAACACAATAACAAAGCTTTTGATACACAAGGACACCATTTATATCTTTGATAAGTTTGGAGTGAATACAGTTATGTCGTTTGACATGAAAGGTAATTATATAACAAACTATGGTCGTCGTGGAAAATCCCAATCGGAATATATACGCTTATTTGATTTTGATGTAGATGACAATTATGTTTATCTATACGACAGAATGAAAAGCAAGATGTTGCTATATAGCCATGATGGTAAGTTTGTGAAGGATATTTCATCACAATTTCACGGTGACGGATTCACAGTTTTAGGAAATGGGAACTTCCTGTTTAGTTTAGGAAGAGATAATGGTATAGAAAAACTTTGTTTAACAGATTCATCTTTAAAGATTCAGAAAGTGCTGTTGGAATACGAAAAGGAAGAAAAAGCAGATTTACTTGTCAGCAATCTGTTCCAGCGCTGTAATGACACTATTTACTATAATAGGCCATTAAGCGATGATGTGTATAAATTTTCCAATAAAGGCGAAAGTCTTGGAGTCTATAAAATGGATTTTGACGGCAACAATATTCCTGATGAGAAAAAATACAGCTATGAGGCTTTAATAAAGAATAAGGATGAAAGCAAATACACGTATTTGGATGAGTGTCCGCTATTTGTTAACAACAAAATGATTGCGCCTATTACAAATAATGGCGACAGGTCTATATTATATTATGATTTTGAGAAAAAGGATGGTGGTGTAAAAAGCTGGAAGAATAAAAGTCTCAGTATAAATGACATAATAGCTCCCCTGTATGTAGATGACATATATATTGTCGGAAGAATGGACATGGCTTTATTTGAGTATATAAAAGTGAAGGATGGTGTTCCTGATGAGATAAAAAGTCACATGCAGGAAGGTAATGCCATGTTGGTTTTTTATCAAATGAGGAAATAAACACAAATAAGAAATGGGTAAACGTTTTATAAAATGGGGATTTATTGCAATACTGTTTATTCTTTGTGCTTGTAATAAAAACGAGCAATACAAAGAACGTATTCTAAAAATGAAATCTAAACCGATAAATGTGACAAAAGAAAAGATGAAGTTGGTTTATTGTAATATAAAAGACTCAACAAACCTTTATGGAGGCGATAAAACAGACAGTCTGCTTTGGATTGTTTATGCAGATTCTTTCGTTTGCTCTTCATGTAAATTAAGTGAATTACAGTATTGGAATGAATTTATACATAAAGCAAGGAAGAAATGCAATAGTATTGATTTTTGTTTTATTTTCTCGCCACGAGAAGAAGACAGAGACATATTTATGTTTACTGCAAAGTCATTGAAATTAGCCAGTTTGATTTATTTGGATACTTTAAGAACATTTCCTCAAAATAATCCACAAATACCCAAAGATCAAAGATTTCATACCTTTTTGCTGGATAAGAATAAAAATGTGATATTGGTTGGCGACCCTGTAAAAAACGAGAAAATAAACAATATATTTTGGAAGATTCTTGATGAGAATCGGCATAAATGACAGAGACTTTATCATACATTGCTAATAAAATGAGAATCAACACTATATATAATATAATAAGGTATATTTTGGCTGCCTGTTTCATTCTTTCGGGCTTGCTCAAGGCCATTGCCATAGATGCCTTTGAGCAGGAGGTGCAGATGTATGGTGACTCGTACATAGGAGGATGGGTGCACGATTACTCCAGTGAGATAGCATTTGCAGTTTGTGCAGTAGAAATAACCGTCGGCATTGTCACATTGTGGCGTCGTATGGCTATTTTCACAGGAATAATATTCTTCGGGATGCTGCTCTTTTTTGTGTATCTCACTGCCGTCAATCTGTTCTTCCCCACTATCATGGGAAGCATAGAGACATGCGGCTGCTTCGGAGAGTTGATACACTTCACGCCGATATCAGCGTTTGTGAAAAGTACCGTATTACTGCTGCTGGCATCCGTCAACATCTGTCTTGCTGTAAAGGTGAAAAGGCGTTATGAGGATGTTCTTTCCTTTAAACTGAATAGATTTAACAGTGATTAATTTATATATAAAGATTAATAAAGAACATTACATAGAAATAGAATAATGCAGATAAATAAATTTTTCGGCTTTTTAGCTTCAGCTATAATACTATTGTCTTCTGTCGCAGTTGTTTCCTGCGACAGAAGACTGGATGATGCCTTGGATATGGCAGGCGAAAACCGTGGGGAACTGGAGAAGGTGCTGAGGCATTATGAGGAAGAGGGTGACACCTTGAAATATAATGCAGCGAAGTTCCTTATAGAGAATATGCCTTACCGCTATTCCTATAGCGGGGCATGTCTTGATTCTCTCGACAAGGCTTATCTTGACATGTCGGAAGCCGCAAAGGAATTCCGTGACAGTGTATTTAAGGCAAGAACAGGTAATATAGATTTGGCATCAAAAACGTTGTCATTGGATATTCTCTCACTTTCAGCCAAACAACTGATTTCTGCCATTGACGATGCCTGCGACTTGTGGCGCAAGGTGAATTGGAGCAAGGAATACAGTCAGGAACTGTTTTTCGACTATGTGCTGCCTTACAGACTTCTGAATGAGCAGATGAGCAACTGGCGAAAAGCAATAAAAAATGAGTTTCCGTCTTTGTCGTCTTATTACATAGTAAGCAGAAGTGGTCACAAGGTTGAGGCAGAGGAAGCCAGGATTGGGAAAGGAAAGATAACGGATGCCGTAAGTGCATCCAACGGCAAGATGGTGTTAATAGACAGCCATGAGGCATCTGTGTCGTTCGACATTGAGAATGAGCTGCCATGCCGGAAAATGATAAATCTAAGATATACGTCTGTGGAGCATGGCAACTACGTTACCGTTATGCTCAACGGGAAGCGGTATTCGGAAATGCAGCTTGCGCCAACTCCGTCGCTCAATGTATTTCAAGACAGTCCCAAGGGCTTGATGATGCAATTGCCCAAGGGCAAGAACACAATCACAATTAAGTATGACAAAGGCGTGGTGGGTATTGACTATTCCGTATTGTCGGCCATAGAGTCATACAGTCCTGCGGCATTGGAGGATTATTCCGCACACTACTGCCGTATTAGCAACAGGCAGAGCGGCAATGCCATTACGTTTGACACACTGCAATCGTCTGTACTTGATTTGGTGAAACTGAAAAAAGTCACGGACTCCGACAGCTGCGGCATGTTGCGTCTTGACTATCTGGGCGAAACCTTTTGGACAATAAAATCATTCAGGAAAGACACGACCGACCTTTGCCTTGAGGTAAGGTATTGCCTGACAGACGACAAGGCTCCCATTGCCCAATACAACTATTTAAACGGCAATCATCAACGGTGGGCAATACTGCCGGCTGAAAATGGATATGTCAAGATAATGAACAAGCTCAGCGGTCTTTTCCTTGAATCCACGACAGACGAGGACGGCAATGAGATAATAATTCAGACATCGTATTCGGGTAAGAAGTCACAGATGTGGAGCATAAGCCGCTTAGGGCACAATCCATATTGTAAATTAAACTTTAAAATAGGAGACCGTCTGTCCGAGGCAATGCGTGTGTATGGCGTGTGCAGCCAGTTCAGCTTTTTCCCATACGAGGGCATCATATTGCCAAAACTTTCTTCTCTTATGACAGGAAAGACTGGAAACTGCAGAGAGGAGGCCAGCTATATTGTAACTCTTTGCCGCTATCTCGGAATACCCTCCGCCGTTGACTTCACTCCAAACTGGGGCAATCGCAGCCAGTCGCACTCATGGAGCGTGATAATCAATCCAGACGGTAAAGCCACACCGTTCTATATGGGATGCGTGCCTGGGGACACAACTAATTATTCCCATATATACAGAAAGCCTAAGATATACCGTCACCGCTTCCAGCTGAACAGGCAAATATCTGAGGACATGATAGAGGAAAAGGAAGTGCCGCCTCTGTTCGTGGCTCCCGACTTCATAGATGTCACCGATGAGTATATCCATACCACCGATGTGGAAAGGTCGGTTCCGGATGAATTGAGAGACGGGCGGATTGCATATATATGTGTCTATGACAACCAGTCGTGGAAGCCAGTCCACTATGGACGCATATCTGGCGGTAAAGTTCTTTTCACGTCAATGGGGCGCAACATATTATATATTACTGGAACATATAAGGACGGTAAGATATGTCCATTCGGAATGCCGTTTATAATAGAAGAGAACGGTAAAATGTGTGATGTCAGCATAAATATGCGGCATCGTGAAAATCTGACGCTGCTGAGGAAATATCCGTTCTTCGGCAGGGAGGACTTCTTTAACTTCCACATGTCTGGCGGCCGTTTCCAAGGTGCTAACCGTGTTGACTTCTCTGATGCCGTTGACCTGTTCAAGCATGAGGGAATAACTGACGGCAACTGGTGTGAGGCAGATATTAATGAAAACAGGCGGTTCAATTATCTCCGATATATTGGTCCCAACGGTTCCCGATGCAATATCAACGAGCTGGAGTTTTATTCCAAGAAGGGCACGAAAATCAGCGGAACGATAATTGGCACTGAGGGTGAGGCGGGGCATACCAAGGAGACCGTGTTTGACGGTGATATTCTGACTGGCTTTAGCGGCAATAGTCCCGACGGGCATTGGGTAGGACTGAAGCTGAGCACTCCTGAGGTAGTGGGCAAGCTAAGGTATATCCCCCGCAACGACGGCAACAGCATAGAAATCGGAAATACATACGAGTTATTGTATTGGAGTCAAGGCAAATGGGTATCTTTTGGCAAACTGGTAGCCAAGAGCAACTCCGTCACCTTCACGAATGTTCCGTCTGGCGGTTTATACCTTTTAAAGAATCTGACAAAGGGGCATGAGGAAAGAATATTCACGTATGAGAAAGGAAACCAAATTTGGTGGTGATTATAAACATATTTATTAACATTTAAAAAATTAAGATTATGAAGAAAGTAATTATTTTTATGGGATGCGCTTGCACAACCCTTGTTTTAGCTCTGACTAACAGTCGGACTTCAAAGAGTGCTGACCTTTTATTAGCAAAGGTCGAGGCTATCACTGCATGCGAAAGCATTGGATGGTGGAATAATAATGGCAATTGCGTTAATAATGGTAATGG
>JAUNSB010000038.1:33675-35664 GCA_030539375.1 Prevotella sp. | reverse complement strand
CTTTATTGTTTATCTTAAGATACTTTGTTGTTTATCTTAAGTTTGTATAAAAGAAAATCCGCAACACCCTTATGGGCATTGCGGATTATTATTTATAGATGTTGTGAGTCAAATAAGATTACTTGCCTTCCATCTGAGCCTTCAACTGAGCGAGCACGTCGATGTCGCCGAGAGTTGTAGCTGCTGGCTGGTTCTCAATCTTAACAGTCTCTTCCTTCTTTGCACGTGGCTTGCGGGCTGCACGCTTCTCCTCACGCTGAGCGTCCTCGAATGTACGGCTGTGAGAGAGGATGATGCGCTTGCTGTCCTTGTTGAACTCGATAACCTTGAATTCGAGCTCCTCACCCTGCTGTGCCTGAGTGCCGTCCTGCTTAACCAGGTGCTTAGGTGTGGCAAATCCCTCTACGCCGTTCTCAAGAGAGATAACAGCGCCCTTCTCAAGCATCTCTGTGATTTTGCCGTTGTGGATGCTGCCCACAGTGTACTTCTCCTCGAATACATCCCATGGGTTGTCCTCAAGCTGCTTGTGACCGAGGCTCAGACGACGGTTCTCCTTGTCGATGTCGAGCACCATCACGTCGATGGCTGCACCAGTCTGTGTGAACTCTGAAGGATGCTTTACCTTCTTTGTCCAAGAGAGGTCGCTGATGTGGATAAGACCGTCAACACCCTCCTCAAGCTCTACGAACACACCGAAGTTGGTGAAGTTGCGAACCTTTGCAGTGTGCTTGCTGCCAACAGGATACTTAACCTCGATAGCTTCCCATGGATCTTCCTTGAGCTGCTTCAGACCAAGGCTCATCTTACGCTCATCGCGGTCGAGAGTGAGGATAACTGTCTCTACCTCGTCGCCAACCTTCAGGAAGTCCTGAGCTGAGCGCAGGTGCTGGCTCCATGACATCTCAGAAACGTGGATGAGACCCTCAACGCCCGGCTGTACCTCAACGAATGCACCGTAGTCGGCGATAACCACAACGGTACCCTTAATCTTGTCGCCAACCTTAAGGTTCTCGTCAAGTGCATCCCATGGATGTGGGGTGAGCTGCTTCAAGCCGAGAGCAATGCGCTTCTTCTCGTCATCGAAGTCAATGATAACAACGTTGATTTTCTGGTCGAGCTCAACCACCTTGTGCGGATCGTCAACACGACCCCAAGAGAGGTCTGTGATGTGGATGAGACCGTCAACACCGCCGAGGTCGATGAATACACCGTAAGTGGTGATGTTCTTAACGGTACCCTCAAGAATCTGACCCTTCTCCAGCTTAGAGATAATCTCCTTCTTCTGTGCCTCAAGCTCAGCCTCGATGAGAGCCTTGTGAGAAACAACAACGTTCTTGTATTCCTGATTGATCTTAACGATCTTGAATTCCATTGTCTTGCCAACGAACTGGTCGTAGTCGCGTATTGGGTGAACGTCAATCTGGCTTCCTGGGAGGAATGCCTCGATTCCAAACACGTCAACAATCATACCGCCCTTAGTGCGGCACTTGATGTAGCCTTGTACGATTTCCTCGCCTTCGAGAGCTGCATTGACACGCTCCCAGCTCTTGCTCTGGCGTGCCTTCTTGTGAGAAAGGATCAGCTGACCCTTCTTGTCCTCCTGGTTCTCAACATACACCTCTACCTTGTCGCCTACCTTCAGGTCTGGGTTGTAGCGGAACTCGCTTGCTGAGATGATACCATCGCTCTTGTAGCCGATGTTTACGATAACCTCTTTCTTGTCTATAGAGATTACGGTTCCCTCTGTCACCTGGTGCTCTACCACCTTGTTGAGGGTTTCGTTGTAGGCTTTGTCCTGCTCTTCCTTGCTGACACCTGCCTGTGAGCCATTTTCAAACTCTTCCCAATTGAAGTTGTCCAATGGCTGAACGTTTTTTGTTAATTCTGACATAATTTAAATTTTGTTTTTTTTGTAATTAATAAAGTTAGACTTTATGTGAATTGTAAAAAATCGGGTGCAAAGGTAGTAAAAAAAATGAAGAATGAAGA
>JAUNSB010000038.1:0-33665 GCA_030539375.1 Prevotella sp. | reverse complement strand
AAGAATTGTAAGAAAATAAAATATTTTTAACACTCTTCACTGTCCATAGACTTCGTCGAACTTACGTTTCTTCATTCTTCACTCTTCACTCTTCGTTCTTCACTTTTAACTATCTCAGCGGCTTTTGCCAATGCAATGTTGATGTGGCTGCAGATGTTGTCGCTGCCGAGCAGTGTGTCGAAGCCAGCCTTGTGGAGGGTAGCCTGCACCTTTGGATTTACTCCCGACAGCACAATCTTGATGCCGTCGTTTTGTGACATAATGCAAAGGTTGGTGAGGTTGTGAATGCCCGTTGAGTCGATGAACGGCACCTTACGCATTCTGATGATGCGCACCTTCGGGCGGTCGCCGAAGCGTCCCATTATTTCCTCAAACTTGTTGCCTGCACCGAAGAAGTATGGACCGTTGATTTCGTACACCTCAACACCCTGGGGGATGGTGAGATGCTCAAGGTTGCCCATGCGCATGTCGGTGTCCTCGTCCTCAGGGTTAATCTCGTCGAGCACCACCTTCACGTCGGTGCTCTCTGCCATACGCTTCATGAAGAGCAGGCAGGCAATGATGAGTCCCACCTCGATTGCCACGGTGAGGTCGAAGATTATTGTGAGGAAGAAAGTTATCAGCAGCACTATTACATCGCTCTTTGGATTCTTCAGCAGAGCCATGAACGAACGCCAGCCGCACATTCCGTAGCTCACCACCACCAGTACGCCGGCGAGACATGCCATAGGAATGTACTGTGCCAGAGGCATTAGGAACAGGAATATGAGCAGCAGAACTGCGGCGTGGATGATGCCTGCAATGGGCGAGCGCCCGCCGTTGTTGATGTTGGTCATGGTGCGGGCTATGGCTCCTGTGGCTGGGATACCGCCGAAGAGCGGAGTGGCAAGGTTTGCCACACCCTGAGCTATCAGCTCGGTGTTGGAGTCATGATGGTCGCCTATCACACCGTCGGCAACTGTTGCAGAGAGCAGGCTCTCGATGGCACCGAGAATGGCAATAGTCAGAGCCGGGGTGACAAGGCTCTTTATGGTCTCCCACGACATTTCGGGCACTTGTGCCGAGGGCAGCTGGTTGCTTATTGAAAAGCGGTCACCGATGGTCTCAATGCTGGTGACTCCGGCAAACTGCTTGAGCAGCAATGCCCCGACGGTCATTATTATAATGGCGATGAGCGAGCCGGGAATCTTTTTCGAGAACTTGGGTGTGACAGCGATAATAGCCACGCTTGCCACGCCGATTATCGAGCTCCACAGGTCGATGGTGCCCATGTCGTGAAAGTATGCTATCCATTTCTCAATGAAGTCGCTCGGCACATGCTCCATTGTCAGTCCAAAGAGGTCTTTTATCTGTGTGGTAAAAATGGTCACGGCAATACCGCTGGTGAATCCCACAACAATAGGATAGGGAATATACTTTATTATGGTGCCGAGATGCAGTACTCCGAACAGAATTAGAAATGCTCCAGCCATGAGTGTGGCTATAGTAAGACCCTCAATGCCGTACTGCTGGATGATGCCGTAGATGATAACGATGAATGCTCCCGTAGGACCACCTATCTGTACTTTGCTGCCGCCGAACACCGAGATAAGCAGACCTGCCACGATGGCGGTGATGATTCCTTTCTCGGGACTCACGCCGCTGGCAATACCGAAGGCAATGGCGAGCGGCAGGGCAACGATGCCCACAATTATACCCGCCATGAGGTCCTGTGTGAATGATTTTCTGTTGTAATTCTTTAATGTCTCAATAAGTTTTGGCCTCAAAACCAAGGCTTCCTTTGCCTTTGCCTTTACTTGTTGCGTTTCCATTTTTTTCTAAAATATATTATCCTAAAAACAATCTTTTCCACCTTAGAAAGTCTATAGTTACCTGTTGTCTTTAAATTTTGCGCTGTCCCTCTGGACAACTTTATTTAATTTAAAAAAGGAGGACAAATTTATATTACTATGACAAGTTTAGAAATTCACACCCACGTTGAGGTAGAATGCTCCTGTGTGAGCCTTGTCAAAATAGTCGTGGCAGATGTTGGTCAAGCCAAACTCATAGAAAGCCTCGGCATACAGAACCTGATACTCCAGGCCGCAGCCAATGCGCAGACCGGCATCGAAGCGCTTGAAGGCATCCTCGTTGAATGAGTAGTCTATCTGGCGGTCGCCGTAGTCCTTGAACTTGCCGCCTACACCGTATGCAAAATATCCGCCAGCCAGCGGCTGAATCTCAAGGTCGTAGTCAAGTTCAATGCTGTATTTCAGCAAAATAGGCACTTCGAGATAGTTAAGGTCATAGGAAAACTTAGTCCTGCCGGCATCGTTGTTCTTGCCGTTGCCGCCCTTGGCTGTGTAGAACAGTCCCGACTCAAGATATACAGGAGCCTCGGAAGATAACTGAAATCCAGCCACCGCACCTATGTTTATGCCTGTCTTCGAGCCGTTGGCGTTGAGGTTTTTGGCATCGCTGCTTACACTTGATATTGCCATACCGAGGCGCAGACCGTAGTAAACGTCATTGCTTCTGTAGTCGTGTCGGCTGTTGTTCTGTGAATGATACTGGTTTCTCCATCCCTGTGCACAGACTGTCATGGCAAGCATCAGTGCCGTCAATATGAGTGATGTTCTTTTCATTGCGTTTTTTTTATTTGAATTTTTAAACTCGCTGCAAATTTACAACATTTATTTTAAACAGCAAAGGGATTTCCGCATTTTGTATGCGGAAAATCCCTATTTCTTAACATTAGGCAAGTATTATTAATAATTTAGTAGCTTAGTTTCACTCCGGCATATATTGAGCGTGGCATTCCCGGACCGTAAATATACCCGGAGTCTCTGTCGGCATATTTATCAAAATCGTTTTGATAAGCATTGAATATGTTTTGAACGCCAGCGTTAAGTTGAAGCATGGTTCCTTTGTACAGCTTAAATTCGTATGACGCTTTGATTCCTAAATCCATGAACCCTTTGGTATTTTTTGTACGGTTTGCTGTGATGTAACCGGCATGGTGCTCTACAAGCATACTGCCCGTATATGTTCCCGACAATGAAATGTTAAGAGGTTTGATTGGAGTGTATGTCGTTGTGAAATATCCGTAAGCATCTGGAGTGCGGAACATTCTCTTTTCTTCAGCAACTCCACCGTCATCCCATGAGCGTGCTTCCTTGTATTGAGCGTTCTGCAGGGTAAATCCAGCCTGCATCTGCCATTTGTTGCGCCATGCCAGTTTGCCCTCGATAGTCATGCCATATACATTTGCTCCACTCTCATTTCCACGTTCCAGGATAATGATTCCATTTTCTTTTCCTATTTCTGTAATGGCAAACACGTCGTCTATGTCTGTGAAAAAGCCCTCAATAAGAAGATTTCCCTGCCAGTTTCCCCAATTGTGGTACATGTCTGCCGAAACACTTATGCTTTGTGACTTTTCCTCCTCAAGATTGTCTGCCAGGCGTATTATGGAAACAGTTCCGCCAACATTTTCTATATGAAGGTCTTCGTCGAATGCCTGTGGGGCACGGAAGCCGAATGAGTAGCTGGCGCGCAGATTGATGTTCTCATTGGGGTTGAAACGCAGATTGGCACGTGGACTGAATACCGGATTGTCGAGCATGCTGTGCTTGTCGAGCCGGGCTCCAATCAGGAAGCTCCACATTTCGTTCTTCCATTCATTTTGTGCAAACATGCTTCCGATTTTAACTTTCTGTGTGATAAATCTGTCATATCCCAATTGACTGTCTTCAAGATTATCCTGATTATATTCCACACCTGCTGTGAAATCGGCAGGCATGAACCAGCATTTGTCGGCTCTGTACACATATTGTGCTCCAGCTACGAATGTCAGGTCTTTTGTTGTTCCGTATGCCTTAGGGTCCTGACCGCCTCCATAATAACTTTCTCTGTCAATGTGTTGTGCCGATGTGAATACGCTCAAATGGTGTTTTTCGCTGGGGGTGAAAAGGTCGAACTTTACACCTCCTGTGTTTATGCTGTGTCTCACCTGTTCAGCGATGTTAGCCTCGTGAGGGGGACGGTTGAGCATATCGCCGCCTCTTCTGTATTCCTGAAGATGATGATATTCGAAAGAGAGTTTTGAGTATGTGCTTGTCTTGATGTATGAGCGCATGCCTACGGTTTGGTTGTTGAGCTCGGGAAGCTCCGTGTATCCGTCGCCGTTGTGGTCATATCCGCCTCTTGACCTGTTTTGCCCGAATATGGCAATTCCCATTTTATGGTCATCTGTTACGAGCGATGCGTTAAGGGTGGTGTTGTTGTCAATGGCCGAAGCGTCATAAATGCTTGTGAGCGTATGTGATATCTGGGTTGAGTTTCTTAATGGTTCTTTTGTGATGATATTGATTGTGCCGGCAATGGCTGAAGAACCGAACAGGGCAGAACCGCCGCCACGCATAATCTCCACACGGTCAATCATGTTTGCAGGAATCTGCTCAAGTCCATACACTCCCGACAGTGCGCTGAATATAGGACGTGAGTCGATAAGGATTTGGGTGTATGGGCCTTCAAGACCGTTGATTCTCACCTGTTGGAAACCACAGTTCTGACAGTTGTTTTCCACTCTCACGCCTGGCTGAAAGTTTAAGCCTTGCGCCAGATTGCATGAATTGGTGTACTCAAAGGTTTTCATGCTCATCACATTCACAAGAGTGGGTGCCATGCGGCGTTTTGTCTCGCTTCTGTTGGCTGACACAACCACATCTTCTAATGAAACCATGTCTTCCTCAATCTCAAAATTCAGCTCAACGGTTTTTCCTTTCACAAGTTTGACATTTCGCTTAACGCTTTTATATCCAACCAATGATACTTCCACTGTAAAATCCCCTTCAGGCAGATTTACAAGATGATAGTGTCCTGTTGCGTCTGTTGTTGTTCCTATTGTTGTGCCTTTCAATGATATTGTCACGAAAGAAAGATGTTCTTTTGTGTTTTTGTCAACTACGTGTCCTACTATGTTTGCGTCTGATTCATTTATAGGAATTTCATAAGCATGCGATATTGAGGGGAACAATGTTATTATAGCTCCCAATACATAATATATATATAATGTCTTCATTTGTTTTTACCTTTTTTTGATATACATAAATATTCTTTTTCACAGCGAGCCTTGCCGCCTTATTCGGTGTTGAGGGCTGGCTGAAAGCCCGACAAGCACACAGCCCAGGGAAGTACCCTGGGGAAAATACGGGAAATAAATGCCCTACCTGAGATGAAAGGGCAAAAGCATAATCAGTTAAAATAAAAACAAAGCAGGAGGGGCACGTAGTGGGAGTGTTCCGGGCATTACTGTTTGCAAGGTGTCGCATAATGCCGGAACAGGTATTATCATTATGAGTGAAAAACAAACATCTGGAATTGGTGATGAAGGCGGGTCACCAAAAGATTGTATTACAGATAAATAAAATATTGTCTGAAAGGTTTTGACGGTGTGGGCGTGATTGCCTTTGTATAAGTGTGAGTGTACGACAACGCTGCCGTTCACCACGTGAGTGTGGCTGAACAAGGTTATTCCTCCCCAATAAAACAGGAATATTGTGAGGAAGAAAAAGCTAAGGAATCTTATTTGTTTCTTGCTTCTTTGCATTTTATTATGCCTTGCTTTTCTTTGGACGCGTTTTTAATATTTGATTCTGTTAAATATTATTGATGTCTTTTTTTGATTTTCTTAGAATATGCTGCCTATCTGATATATCAGTCCGCTCACCACCCATGCCAGTGCCGTGGTGTAGACTGCCACGAATGCCGCCCAGCCCCACGAGCCGCTTTCGTGCCTTACGGCTGCGATGGTGGCTATACACGGAAAATATATAAGCACAAATATCATATAGCAGAACGCTATCAGCGGTGTCACCCCGTCGGCTGCCATTTTGCTGTGCAGGTCGGCATATTTGTCGGCATTGCCTGTCTCACTGTCTGCCACACTGTCGTCGCCGGCATAAAGCACGCCCATGGTTGAAGCCACAATCTCTTTGGCACCTATGCCCGAAACCAGTCCAACGCCAAGTTTCCAGTCGAAGCCCTGCAGTGCAAATGCCGGTTCTATTGCCTTGCCTATCATGCCTATGTAGCTTTGCTCTTTCTGCTCCTGGGGTGTGAGACTGCCGTTGTGCGGGAAATAGCCCAAAGCCCACACTATGATGCTTGCCACGAGAATCACGCCTCCCATCTTTTTAAGATATTGCCGGCCTTTTTCCCATGTGTGGCGCATTGTTGCCTTGGCGGTGGGGAAACGGTAGGGCGGCAGCTCCATTACAAATGGGGTGTCATCGCCTTTTATGAGAAAGCGGCTGAACAGGCGGCTCATCACCACAGCCAGCATTACACCTATTATATATAATAGCATTATTATCCACGTTCTGTACTGTAGGGCAAAGAAGGTGTTCACTATCATGATGTAGATGGGCAGGCGTGCCGAGCAGCTCATCATCGGCAGCACCAGCATTGTTAACAGCCGTGAGCGACGGCTTTCCACCGTCCTTGTTGCCATGATTGCCGGCACATTGCAGCCAAATCCCATTATCAGCGGTATGAATGACTTGCCGTGAAGCCCCATTTTGTGCATCAGCTTGTCCATGATGAAGGCGGCACGTGCCATATAGCCGCTGTCCTCCATAAACGAGATGAAGGTGTAGAGAATAAGAATCTGCGGCAGAAACACAATCACTGCTCCCACGCCGCCTATGATGCCGTCCACCAGCATGTCCTTCAGCGGACCGTCTGCCATGTATGTGGCAATGGTGTCGCTGAGCAGTCCTATGCCTGCCTCAATCCAGTCCATGGGATATTGCCCGAGGTCGAACGTTGCCTTGAACATAAGAAACAGCACGAGCAGAAACATAGGGAATCCCACGTAGCGGTTGGTTATCACGCGGTCTATCATGTGGGTCAGCTGATAATTGTCCTGCTTGTCGCCCTGCTCATAGCCTGCTTCCTGAAGGGCACCGTGTATCAAGGCATATTTTGCGTCCATTATCGCTGTCTCAGTGTCTTCTTTCTTCTCCTTTCTTATTTTTTCTGCCTCGCTGTCACGCAGTGCCAGTATTTCATCGCCGTCGGGCAGGGTCTTGATTATCTCCTCGGTCTCACTGTCCATCTCAAGCAGTTTTATTGCAAGATAGCGTGTGGAGAACTTATGGCGTATCTGTTCCTCGTCGTGCAGTCGGTCCTTAATTGCCCCGATGCTGCTTTCAAGCAGTGTTCCGTGGTTGAGATGTATGTGGCGTGTTACGCTCCTGTTGGGGCGGTTGCCGTGGGCAAAGTCCTCTCCGTGGTCGCCTCCGTGGTGCTTTTCGTAGCTTTTGTGCCAGTTTTGTATTTCTTCAGCAACTTCAGGGTTTATGTTTCCATTCTTGTCGATGAAGTCCACGCCCTCATACATATTTATAATAATGTGGAACAGCAGCTCCACGCCCATTCCAGTCTTGAACGATGTGGGTATCATTGGTACTCCGAGTAGTTGCCCTAACTTGTCTCGGTCGAGCTTGTCGCCGCGTGCCTCAAACTCATCGTACATGTTCAATGCACACACCATACGCAGGTGCATGTCAACGAGTTGCGTGGTCAGATACAAGTTCCGCTCCAGATTGCTTGCATCCAGTACGTTTATTACCACGTCGGGAGTCTTCTCGATTATCTGCTTGCGCACATACAACTCTTCGGGACTGTATGCCGACAGCGAGTAGGTGCCTGGCAGGTCGACTATGTTGAAATCGTAGCCTTCGAAATGAGCGTGAGCCTCCTTGGCGTCTACGGTCACTCCCGAGTAGTTGCCCACACGCTCGTGCGCTCCGCTGGCATAGTTGAACAGTGAGGTCTTGCCGCAGTTGGGGTTGCCCACGAGAGCTACGTTTATGGTGCGGCGGCGGTGCATGGCTGCGTTGCGCAGCTGGGTGTCGTCAAGAGGCCGTGTCTCATTGTCGCTTTCGTCAATTACGGTGCTCCTGCCTGTCTCTGCTGCCAGTTGTTGCTCTATTTTCCGCGCTTCGTCCACTGATATTATCTCAATCATGCTCGCCTCGTTGTGGCGCAGTGACACCTCGTAGCCCATCAGTTTGTATTTCACGGGGTCCTGCAGTGGGGCGTTGAGCAGCACCTCCACCACTTTTCCCTTGATGAATCCCATTTCTACTATGCGCTTGCGGAATCCGCCGTGACCCATTACCTTTACAATCACGCCCCGCTCGCCTGTTTTTAATTCTGACAATCTGCTCATTTCTTCGCTGAATGTATTTTTATTACCTTCATTTTGGAGCGCAAAGGTAATAAAAAAAATCCGTAAATAGCATGTTTATGTTTGAAAAATGAAAAAAATACCAGAAAATGGGGAGTCAGGAGAAGTATAGGAGTTACTTCCCCTAACTTCTCCTGACTTTTATCGTTTTTGTTTTGGCTGGTGCATTCCCGCATGGCGCGCTCCAGGATGTTTTTTGTCTTGTTTGCGGTTGCCCCACATGCTGCGCATCTTGTTGTCGAAGTTCTGCTCCATGTCGTAAATCTTGAGCAGTTGGGTGTGGGTGATTACCTTTGACATCTTGTTGTAATACTTCTCACGGATGTCGAGTATTTTCCGGCTTGCATCCAAACGTTCCTTCACAATCTTTTCAGCCTCAGCATCGGTGATAGTGCCTTTGGGTGGACGGCGGTTTTTCATTCCGGCACGGCGCAGGTCGCTTTTAGCCTTGAGGTATTCCCTGTAGACGGGTGTAAACTTGGCGGCTGTGGCATCATCGAGCTTCAGCATGTCCACCACAAACTTTGTCTGGTGTGCGTGCCGTTCCTCAATGTTCATTTTCTTGCCTTGCTGTTGGTCTGGGGTGGGACACTGTGCTTGCTGCGGTGTGGCAGCGAAAGCCGCAATCTGAATCATTGTTGCGGCAATAATCATAATAATCTTTTTCATAATCTTTTCTTTTTATTTGGGTTGTTAAATTCAAAAAACATTTGTCTCCTAATTCCTCCTATCTCCCCTTAACTTCTCCTAACTCTCCTTAATAAGAAGCCAGATACATATCAGGGTCGGTGTTTTCTGCCCATGTTTTCAGCTCCTCGTCGCTCATGTTTTCAATCATGTCGTCCACATGTGCATCCACGGCTGCTGCAGTTATGGCAGGGGTGTCCTGCGGCATTTCACGCTGGATGGCAAACACTGCAAGGAGCACTGCCGCCGCCATGGCTGCCACTGACGTGATGATTACCGTCATTCGCCTTGTGCGCTTCCGTCTATTGGCTTCTGCATTCACAGTAGCGTTGAGAATCCTCTGGCGCGACTGCTCGAAAAAGTTGTCGGGCACAGTGTAAGGCGTCTTCCTGCTAAGTTGCTCTATGTTAAAATCGTTGTTCATAATAGTCTCATTTTTCGTGTTATACATTCTTCTCTCTCTTCTCTTTATTTAATTTGTCCGTTCTTTGTCAGAACAGCTTTTTAATATACTCCGTCACTTTCTGCTTGGCAATGTGATAGTTGGTCTTTGCCGCGCTCATGCTGCTGCCTGTCACGTCGGCTATGTCCTGATAGCTCATGTCGTCGTAGTATCGCATGTTGAACACCATCCGCTGCATCTCGGGCAACTTTAGCACAGCTTCCTGCAGTGCCATGATTATATGGTCGGAGCTGTCGGTCATGCTGTCGCCGGCAAGTTTCTGAGCTAATTCCTGACTGTTTCCGCTTTCTACTACAGCCTTGTTCTTTTGCTTGTTTATAAATGTTATACATTCGTTGGTTGCAATCCTGTAGAGCCATGTGCCTATGCTGCTGTCTCCGCGGAACGACTTCCAGTTTTTAAACGACTTCACAAACACCTCCTGCAGCAGGTCCTCGGCATCCTCGTGGCTCACCACAAGTCGCCTGATATGCCAGTAGACCTTTTGCTGGTAAGTGTCCACCAGCAGGGCAAATCCCTTGCCCATGTCCGCTTCGCACAGCTGTGTTATGTCGTTGTCTGTTGTCATTTGTTTGTCGTTTTACTTATTTGACGAGTGAAATCGTGAAATGTAAAATTGAGTGATGATTTTTAACAATTCTTTATTATATTATTTCAAGGTGTGGAAATATACGTTTTTGCAAAACGTGCTACACGTTGCACCCAATACCTCTGGTTAGGGCTAATCACCAAGGTGACGAGGTTATATTCTGCGAGAACAGACGTGAAAATAAAGGAAATACAAAGAAAAACTCCGCGCGGAGAATGTTTTTCTCCGCGCGGAGTGACTCCGTATGTTGCGATGCTGTGTCAATCTACATAATTATCCCAGCTTTCATCATAAACATCATCCTCTGCTGCGCATTTAATGGTATCGCTTCCTGCCAGTATCCGGCAGTCGCCGTCAATCTTTACTACCGTTATCTCGGGCTTAATATATTTTTTCTTTTCCATTGCCTTGAATTATTTGATTATTACTTTTCTTGTTCTGTTTCCGCTTTTGATGATGTTCACGCCCTTTTGCAGTGAGCTGATACGGCGGCCGTTGATGTCGTAATACTCGGCGTTGGTGTCGTTGAGCGTGTCGAGGGCATCGCTGATGGCTGTCGCCTCACCGTCGATGGCGATGCTGAGCTTGGGGGCACTAATGGGCGTGTCGGGCACGATGTAGGCACGGAAAGGCTTCACCGTCATATCTTTGTTTGCCTGGGTTACGCTCCACATATTATTATTTTTAATAAACAGGCAGTCGCCGTTGGCGTCCATTGTCAGCGTCACAGTGTTGAATGTGCCCACGAGCTTGCCGTTGTCAGCAGTTTGCTCTGTAGGAGTCTGTATCATTTCTACATTGCTCGCTGTGAATTTAATGCTGTTTACATTGTTATCATTCCGTTTCACAAACACAGGGGTTCCTGCTTCAATGGCTGTTCCTGTGATTTCTGTCAGCGTAATCTTTTCTGAGGGAACCACATTGCTCAGCTTATAAAATTTGCAGTTGGCATTTGTTGTGCTGATTTCGTAAGGCAGGCAGAGCGTAACCCAATCTGTTGATATTGCTCGGGTGTGCGTCACTGTTCCTGTTGTCGTAAACTCCACTGGAGCATGATACCAGTTGTTTGTTGCATTGTCGCCAAGTGTTATGTCGGCACTGGTTGTCCAGTTATCTCCCGCCTTTGTTATTACTATATCGGCATCATTGGCAGAGTTCAGTTGCTTTATCTTCTTTGGACTCTCTTGTGCTGCTCCCTTGCAGTAGTCGCAAACGTGTGAATAAAGGTTGGCTGTGCCGTAATCGGGAAAGTCTGCAAATGTGTTGTTCACATAAGAGTGTTCGGTTCCGTTTTTATAACTATAACCGTTTTTCACAACAATAGGACAAACATCGTTAGCGGTGTTGGCTTTCAGCACGGGGAATTGGTCACCGCCATTCTTACTAAGATTCTGCAACCATGGAGAGGTCTTGGCATTGGTATCCTGTGTGCCATTCCCGTTTAGCAGCCAAGCCACTTTCCCGTTTTTGAAATCATCCTTGGGCAGATGTGTGGCAGAGCTACTACTGCTGTTCATATCCATACCAATTCCGCTGTTTGCGGTTCCTTCGGGGTAGTAGCAATTCTCTATTGTGCCATAGTTATTACTTCCACACACTTCGCCGACATGGGAATCATAATCTGTTCTGATTACATTTCCTGCGTTGTAGCAATTCTCTATTGTGCCATTGTTATTACTTCCACACACTCCGCCGATATAGGCGATATCGTAATTATTGTTTCCTCCGCTTACATCTCCTATGTTGTAGCAATTCTTTATTGTGTTAATATTATTATTTCCGCACACTCCGCCAATGCTGGTTCCGTTACCTGTCCCGCTTACAGTAGTTCTTTCGTTGTAGCAATTCTCTATTGTGCCTTCGCTATATCCGCACACTCCGCCAACATTTCCGCCTGATTTGCCATTATAAAAATAAGAGTCTTTTACGCCGACATTTCTGATGATGCCGCCATTACTTAAATTGCCGAAAACCCCCACACTTTTTGTGTTATTGTCATTAACATACAGGCCGCTGATGGTGTGGCCCTGTCCGTCGAAAGTGCCAGTGTATTGTTTATAATAATCAGAAACTATTGGAGTCCATTGATTTTCTTCGGGCAGTGTTTGTTTTAAATTTCCATTACTATCAAACAATTCATTTCCCGTAGTAATATCCGCCGTGAGCACGGCACAAATGGATGTTTGTCCTTTGTTTACCAAATCGGCAAACTCTAAAAGCTGTTGATAGGTTTCAATCTGATATGGGTTAGTACTTGTACCGTCACCCAGCATAGTGACCGTTCCTGTTTCATTCTCGGCTGCTACTACCCCCCCGCAAGCCGTGGCGCAAGCGCCAAAACGAATAACATCAGCACATACCGTGCAATGTTGTTTGTAGTTTGTCTCATAATTGTTTTTTATTTATTTGATTGTTATTTTGTTGCGAATTTACTGCTGCCGGGGCAGCAGCTCACATTAAGCCGTTGCAAAAATAATGAAAAAACGTTATTCGGGCAAATATTTTGTCCGTTTTTTGTCTTTGCACTACATTATTTTCTTGAAAACTTACAAAAGCATATATTCTGTATAAGGTCAATAAACTTCACGGGAGCTATTTATGGTGCAACATTGGGTGCAACGTATGGTGCAACGTCGGTAAAAACGTTGCACCCTGCATAAGCCCTGTGTTTATTGGCGTTTCAGAGGTATTGGGTGCAACGTTGGCACGTTTTCGCTATTATTTTGTGATAAGATTCCATTATTTATCTCGACATGGTAAAACCTAAAAATCTGTTAATAGAAAGAGAAAGGTTTGCGTGGGTGGAAAAAAAATGTTACCTTTGCACTTTAAAATAGATTGATGTATCAATATGTAAGATCTATGAATGTAGCGATAGTAAAATACAATGCGGGAAATGTGTATTCAGTGATTAGTTCGCTGGAGCGTCTCGGTGTGACTCCAGTGCTCACCGACGATGCTGAAATACTTGCAAAGGCCGACCGCGTGCTTTTCCCCGGACAGGGGGAGGCAAAGGGGGCGATGGAGTATCTAAAGGCACGCAGGCTGGACGAGGTGATACGCTCGCTGAGGCAGCCAGTGCTCGGCATCTGTATAGGACAGCAGTTGCTGTGCCGCCATTCCGAGGAAGGCGATGTTGACTGCATCGGAGTGTTTGATGCCGATGTTGTGCGCTTCCGTCCGCAGCGCCATGAGGATAAGGTGCCGCAGATGGGGTGGAACTCGATATCCGATTTGAAGTCGCCGCTGTTCCGTGGCGTGAATGAGGGTGACTATGTGTATTTTGTTCACAGTTACTATGTGCCGCTGTGTGCCGAGACTATCGCCACAACCGACTATATACAGCCTTACTCTGCCGCGCTCTGCCGCGACAATTTTTACACCGCACAGTTTCATCCCGAGAAGAGCGGTGAGGTGGGAGTGAGGATAATTGACAACTTCTTAAACATTACTGGAAAATGATAGAGCTGATACCTGCAATCGACATAATTGGCGGCGAGTGTGTGCGTCTGACCAAGGGCGACTACGACCGCAAGACCGTTTACGGCAGTTCGCCCGTGGAAATGGCAAAGCGCTTTGAGAAGGCAGGCTTCAAGCGTCTGCACGTGGTAGACCTCGACGGTGCGAAGTCGAAGCATATCGTGAATGTGGACACGCTGAAGGCTATAACCACGGAGACCAGTCTTGTGGTGGATTTCGGCGGCGGCATAAAGACCGACGATGACATTGAAAAGGCATTTTCTCACGGAGCGTCGATGGTGACCGTGGGCAGTGTGGCGATAACCAATAAGGAACTGTTTGCAGGCTGGCTCGACAAGTACGGTGCCGACAAGATAATACTCGGTGCCGACGTGCGCCACGGCAAGATATCAATCAACGGCTGGAAGGAAGACTCGGCGGAAGACCTGCTGCCATTCCTGAAATACTACATTGACAAGGGAGTGAAAAACGTGCTCTGCACGGAAATATCGAAGGACGGCACACTGGCGGGTCCCGCCACCTTATTATATAAAGAGATTATGGCGGCATATCCCCACATCAATCTCATTGCGAGCGGCGGAGTGTCGTGCATTGACGACATCAAGGCGCTCAACGATGCCGGAATACCGGCAACCGTGTTTGGAAAAGCGATTTACGAAGGAAAAATAGACATTGACGAACTATGGCACTGGCAAAACGCATAATACCGTGTCTTGACGTGAAGAACGGCGAGACGGTGAAGGGAGTGAACTTTGTGAACCTGCGCTCGGCAGGCGACCCCGTGGAACTGGGCGAGGCTTACAGCCGTGCCGGTGCCGACGAGCTGGTGTATCTTGACATTACCGCCAGTTTTGAGGGGCGCAAGACCTTCACCGACATGGTAACAAAGGTGGCACGTCGCATAAACATCCCATTCACCGTGGGAGGCGGAATCAACACCATAGAGGATGTGGAGCGTATGCTCTATGCCGGAGCCGACAAGATAAGCGTGAACAGCGCCGCCCTGAAGCGCCCGCAGCTAATCGACGAGATAGCGCGGAGGTTTGGCAGTCAGGTGTGTGTGTGCGCCATTGATGCAAGGCTGGATGCCGACGGTTGGCACTGTTATCTGAAAGGCGGCAGGGAGCGCACTGAGCGCGGACTATTAGAATGGGCAAAGGAAGCTCAGGACCGCGGGGCTGGCGAGATACTTTTCACATCGATGAACCATGACGGAGTGAAGACGGGCTATGCCAATGAGGCTTTGGCAGAGCTTGCCGACAAACTGACAATACCCATTATCGCCAGTGGCGGTGCAGGCGCAAAGGAGCATTTCCGCGATGCCTTCACCATCGGTCATGCTGATGCAGCCCTCGCCGCAAGCGTGTTCCATTTTGGCGAGATCCCGATACCCGAGCTGAAGGCTTATCTGAAAGGAGAGGGGATAGAGGTGAGAATATAGGGCAATGGGGATAATGGGGCCTATAAGGCTAATAAGGCAATAAGCCCAATAAAAAAGACAAAAAACAAACAACAAGATATGGAAATAGATTTCAAAAAGTGTGGCGGACTTGTTCCTGCTATCGTTCAGGATGCCGCTACAAAGACGGTGCTCATGCTGGGATATATGAACCAGGAGGCGCTCGACAAGACTCTTGAGACAAAGAAGGTGACATTTTTCAGCCGCACGCGCCAGTGTCTGTGGACCAAGGGCGAGACATCAGGCAACTTCCTCAATCTGGTGAGCATCGATGTGGACTGCGACAATGACACGCTGCTTGTGAAGGTTAATCCCGTGGGACCTACCTGCCACAAGGGCACCGACACCTGCTGGGGAGAGAAGAACGAGGCTAACCCGCTGCTGTTCCTCACCGAACTGCAGGACTTTATTAACAAACGTCATGAGGAGATGCCCGAAGGAAGCTATACCACATCGCTGTTTAAGGACGGGCTCAACCGTATGGCGCAGAAGGTGGGCGAGGAAGCTCTCGAACTGGTTATCGAGGCTACCAACGGCACCAACGACCGGCTGATTTACGAGGGAAGTGACATGCTCTACCACCTCATTGTACTGCTCACCAGCAAGGGACTGCGCATTGAGGACATGGCAAGGGAACTGCAGGTGCGCCATGACCCTAACTGGCATAAACACTGATATCACTATGCTGATAGACTATAAGAAAGTGAACATATACCAGGACGACAAACTGGTATTGGAAAATGTGGATTTCCATGTGGATGAGGGCGAGTTTGTGTACCTCATCGGCAGGGTGGGCAGCGGCAAGTCGTCGTTGCTTAAGTCGATATATTTCGAGCTTGACGTCAGCGAGGCGGAGGAAGCCACCGTGCTCAACCACAGTCTGATGAACATCAAGCGCAAGCATGTGCCGGCGCTGAGACGCCAGATGGGAATAATCTTCCAGGACTTTAAACTGCTCGACGACCGCTGTGTGTATGAGAACCTGCGCTTTGTGCTAAAGGCAACGGGATGGAAGGACAAGAAGAAGATAGACCAGCGCATAGTTGAGGTTCTCACCGATGTGGGACTGGTGGACAAGCGCGACAAGTGTCCCCACGAACTGTCGGGAGGTGAGCGCCAGCGTGTGGCAATAGCGCGCGCAATGCTCAATCATCCCAAGATGATACTTGCCGATGAGCCTACGGGCAATCTCGACCCTGAGACCGCCAACCATATCATCGAACTGCTGAAGGACATATCCAACACAGGCACGGCGATAATAATGTCTACACACAACATTCCGCTGCTCGACCGCTATCCTGGCATTGTATACCGCTGTAAGGACGGCGTGCTTGATAATATCACCGATAACTATAATGGGGTGATAGCAGATTTTGAGTAAAAAGAAAATAAAAAACAAAAACACAATACGATTATGAAAGTAATGAAATTTGGCGGTACATCCGTAGGTACCCCAGCGAGAATGAAAGAAGTAACACGTCTTGTTACTGCATCGGGAAATCCGGTGTTTGTGGTGCTCTCGGCTATGTCGGGAACAACCAACTCACTGGTTGAAATATCCAACTATTTGTACAGAAAGAATCCTGAGGGAGCAAATGATGTCATCAATGCCCTTGAGGCTAAATACATGAAGCATGTGGAGGAACTGTATGCTTCCGACGAATATAAAAAGGCTACAACAGCCATGCTGAAGGAACGCTTCATGTTCCTCCGCTCGTTTACCAAAGGCACATTCACCAGCTTTGAGGAGAAGCAGGTGGTGGCTCAGGGCGAGATTATGAGCACTGGCATGGTGGTGAACTATATGAAGGAGCAGGGCATTAAGGCTGTGCTGCTGAACTCCTTAGAGTTTATGCGCACAGACAAGAACTCTGAGCCCGACACATCTTTTATTAAGGAGCATCTTGCCGAGGTGATGAAGAACAACGATGGCTATCAGGTGTACGTGGCACAGGGATTCATCTGCCAGAACGCTTACGGTGAGGTGGACAACCTGCTGCGCGGTGGAAGCGACTACAGCGCATCGCTCATCGGTGCTGCAATGGGAGCCGAGGAAATCCAGATATGGACCGACATTGACGGTATGCACAACAACGACCCGCGTATTGTGGACAACACCGCGCCTGTGCATCAGCTGCACTTTGAAGAGGCTGCCGAGCTGGCTTATTTCGGTGCCAAGATTCTGCACCCCACATGCGTTCAGCCAGCCAAGTTTGCCGGCATACCCGTGCGCCTGCTCAACACAATGGAGCCCGAGGCAGAGGGAACAACCATCAGCAACCACACCGAGTATGGCAAGATAAAGGCTGTGGCAGCCAAGGACAACATCACCGCCATAAAGATAAAGAGCAGCCGTATGCTGCTTGCTACAGGATTCATGCGCAAGGTGTTTGAGGTGTTCGAGAACTACAACACTGCCATCGACATGGTTTGCACCAGCGAGGTGGGCGTTTCGATGAGCATCGACAACGACACACGTCTCAATGACATCGTGGACGAGCTGAAGAAGTACGGCACTGTGACCGTTGACAAGGACATGTGCATCATCTGCGTGGTGGGCGATTTGGACTGGAGCAACGTAGGCTTCGAGACTCTTGCCACCGATGCAATGAAGGACATCCCGGTGCGCATGATCTCGTATGGCGGCAGCAACTACAATATCTCGTTCCTAATTAAGGAGAGCGACAAGAAGCGTGCCCTGCAGAGTCTCAGCGACACACTGTTCAATAATAAATAACTAAAAAGACACGGCAGCTACACCTTATTATATATTATATAGTAAGGGTGGCTGCCATTACAACACATACACCCAATTTAAACACAAAACATTAGAGACATTATGAATTTAGGACAATATACACTGCCGGTAGAGAAGTTTAATGACATTCCAACGCCGTTCTATTATTACGACACACGTTTGCTTCGCGACACGCTCGGCGAGGTGAAGAAAGCCATGCAGGGGCATGACAACTTCCACCTGCACTATGCCGTGAAGGCAAACACCAACCCCAAGTTGCTGAGGATAATCAGCGGCGAAGGATTTGGAGCCGACTGTGTGAGCGGCGGAGAGATACAGGCGTGTATAGCGGCAGGATTTCCGGCAGACAAGATTGTGTTTGCAGGAGTGGGAAAAGCCGACTGGGAGATAGAGCTTGGACTCGATGCTGGTATCTTTGCCTTCAATGTGGAGAGCATTCCCGAGCTTGAGGTCATCAACGAGCTTGCAGCCGCAAGGGGAGTGGTGGCAAGAGTCGCATTCCGCATCAATCCCAACGTGGGGGCACATACCCATGCCAATATCACTACAGGACTTGCCGAAAACAAGTTTGGCATTGCCATGGAAGATATCAGTAAGGTGGTGGCTCTTGCCAACGGCATGGCGAATGTGGAGTACATAGGTCTGCACTTCCACATAGGCAGCCAGATTTTGGAAATGGACGACTTTGCCGCGCTCGCCAATCGCATTAACGAACTCCAGGATGAGCTTGACCGTCAGGGAATTAATATGAAGAATATTAATGTGGGCGGTGGTCTTGGAATTGACTATGACAATCCAGATACCAACGCCATTCCTGATTTCAAGAGCTATTTCGACACATACGTAAACCTGCTGAAACTGCGTCCCGGACAACAGTTGCATTTCGAGCTTGGCCGTGCCATTGTTGGCCAGTGCGGCATGATGGTGGCAAAGACGCTCTATGTGAAAGAGGCTTCCGTGAAGAAGTTTGTCATCGTTGATGCCGGTTTCACCGAACTTATCCGTCCTGCGCTTTATGATGCTTATCACAAAATAGTGAACCTCAATGCCGAGGGCGGCGAGGAGGAAAAATACGATGTGGTTGGACCTATATGCGAGTCGAGCGACGTGTTTGGTAAAGACCGTTCACTGTCACGTACCAAGCGTGGCGACCTGATTGGGTTCTACTCGGCTGGAGCATACGGCGAGATCATGGCGTCGCAGTATAACTGCCGTCAGTTGCCCCGCAGCTATACCGATGAGCAGCTGATGAAATGATGTTTTGCTAAAATCAAGGTAAAGAATAAATAGTAAAAAAAATCCGATTGAGTGATTATGATGGAAAATATTGCAATAGTGATAGCCGTGCATGACAACGGATCGGAAATAAAGAATAACCTCCGCAAGTATCTTGAACAGGAAGTTGAGGGTGAGTTGCAGGTGATTGTGGTGGACGACCACAGCACTGACAGTACTTCGGATGTGCTGAAACGCATGAGGCAGGACTACCCTCAGCTCTACACCACGTTCATTCCTGCGTCAAGTCACCGCAAACGGCGGCGGCTGGCACTCACTGTTGGGGCAAAGGCTGCCAAGGGTGAGTGGGTGGCGCTTGTTGACATAAGATATGTGCCGGAAAACAACCAGTGGCTTGCCTCGCTGATAAATGAGGCTCAGGGCAGCGGAGTAAAGTTTGTGGCAGCCCCCTGCAAAGTCAATCGTGGCTCGCTGCTGAAAAAGTTCAGACGCTGGCGAAAGACCCGCAAGCTGAGGAGGAAGGTACGCGGCAGCGATTGTTTTGAGATGCCGCTCAACAATGTGCTTGTGCGCAAGGATATGCTTATATGCAAGGGACCACTCACGGCATCGTGTGACAGTGCGGCGTGGGCAGCCGGAGCAGTACTTATGAAGTAAAAAACTAAAAACAAATTGATGGCATGACGATATTGCATTATAATCCTGATGCCGACAGCATGATAGCCCAGTACGTTGCCATGCTTTCGGACGCTATGTCGCATTATGCCGTCAATGCTACAGCCACGTCGCTTGCCCAGTTTCGCAAGATACTCACCGATATTAAGCCCGATATAGTTCATCTGCACGGCTGTTGGCACTCGTCGGTGGCTGTGGCGGCATATTGGGGCAGGCGCCATGGGGCGCGGATTGTGCTGAGTCCGCATGGACAGCTGGAGCCGTGGGTGCTGCGCGACCGTTATGTCACGTTTCGCCTGCCGCGGCTCATTGCCTTTCTGCACCGCGTGGTTAGACAGGCTTACGCCCTGATTGCAATGGGCAACATGGAGCAGCGGTGCATTAAGCGGTTTACATCAAATCCTCGTGTTGAGGTTGTGCTCAATGCCGTGACAACATGCAAGATAAGCGAGTCAGATATGGCACGCAGCGTGTATGCCATTTATAATAAGGTGCTCGACTCGAACACTTTGCAACTGATGGACGATGATACCCGTGACATACTTGCCACGCTGATAAAGGTTGGTGTCACAGGTGACGTAAGATGGGTGGAAGGAGAGAGGCTGAATGCCGCGCGGTCGTTGAGCGACGACATTTGTTGGCGGCAGATATTGCTGTACGCCCACCATGAGAACATCATGGACGTGGTGAGGCATGGAATGGAGGTGACAGGAGCCATGCCGTCGGCTGTGCCCGATGTGGCGGCTATACCGTGTTATATGCCCAAGGGATTTAAGCAGGCAAGAGCCTTCACGCTTACTATGGCAGATGTCAACGAACAGGTAATTTACATTATAAAGGCACTGCAGAAAGAAGCGTCTCATAACATGATTTCGGTCAACAGTCTGGTACAGCTGCAAAAATTGTTGTACGGACATGAGATAAACGAGGAAAAACTTGCAGAGACACTGTCTTATCACGACATCGACCGCTTTGCCGCAAGGCTCATGGCGGTGATGGAGGATATGACTCTGCTCGATGAGGGATATATGATACTGCCGCCGCTGAGAGACAGGAAGGCGCAGCGGCTGCAGGCAAAAATTGAAAACAGACTAACGATATAATTTATATGGCTACTAAGACACAATATGACATAAAAGCCGACATGCACTATCTGAAGCTGCTG
Source organism: Prevotella sp. (assembly GCA_030539375.1). Classification (GTDB taxonomy): domain Bacteria; phylum Bacteroidota; class Bacteroidia; order Bacteroidales; family Bacteroidaceae; genus Prevotella. Next base: position 12,917 of record JAUNSB010000038.1, on the reverse strand, counting down.
TCGAAATCGTTTCCAACCATTGCCGAGGCAAGCACCGAGATTATCAATCTTGAGGCTATACTCAATCTGCCAAAGGGAACAGAGCACTTTCTCGCAGACCTGCATGGCGAGCACGAGGCTTTCCAGCATGTGCTGAAAAATGCCTCGGGCAACATTCGCCGTAAGGTGAGCGAGCTGTTTGGTAATACCATCAGGGAAACTGAGATTCACGAGCTGTGTACGCTCATTTATTATCCCGAGCAGAAACTTGAGCTTATAAAGGCTGCCGACAATGACATCACCGACTGGTATCACATCACCATACACCAACTGGTGCGCGTGTGCCGTGATGTGGCGAGCAAGTACACACACTCAAAGGTGCGCAAGTCGCTGCCTGCCGATTTCTCATATATCATAGAGGAGTTGCTCCATGAGCGTACCGAGGACATCAACAAGGCGGCATACGTGAATGTGATTGTCGACACAATCATTACCACAGGGCGTGCCGATGATTTCATCACGGCACTCTGTTATGTGATACAGCGGCTGGCAATAGATCAGCTGCACATTCTCGGCGACATCTACGACCGCGGTCCCGGAGCGCACATAATCATGGACACCCTGCGCCACTATCACTCGTGGGACATACAGTGGGGCAACCACGACATTCTGTGGATGGGAGCCTTTGCCGGCAACGATGCGTGTATATGTAACGTGTTGCGGCTGTCGTTGCGCTACGCCAATCTCACCACTCTTGAAGAGGGGTATGCCATCAACCTTGTGCCGTTGGCTACGTTTGCCATGGAGACATACGCCGATGACCCCTGCGAGGAGTTTATGCCAAAGCTGATGAAAGACAGCAAGATGGACGAAAAGACCAAGGCACTCACGGCAAAGATGCACAAGGCGATAGCTGTGCTGCAGTTTAAGATGGAGGCTGAGATTTTCAAGCGCCGTCCGGAGTGGGGCATGCAGCACCGCAGTATGTTCGACCTTGTGGACTACGGGCGCGGTGTGTGTACCATCGACGGCAAGGAATATCCTATGACCAGCTGTATGTTCCCCACCATCAACCCGGAGTGTCCCAATGCTCTCACTCCCGAGGAAAAGGACCTGATGGACCGTCTGCGCCATTCGTTTGCGGTGAGCGAGAAACTCCACAAGCACATCTCCGCCATGCTCAGCCACGGCTGTATGTACACCATCTGCAACAGCAATCTGCTGTTTCATGCCGCTATTCCGCTCAATGAGGACGGTTCGCTGCGTGAGGTTGTGGTGGCTGACGGCTCTAAGTATAAAGGACGTGAACTGATGCACGAGATTGGTGTGAGCATCCGCTCGGCGTTCACTGCCGATACCGATCCTTGTGACCGCAGTGCAGCCATCGACTATTTCCTCTATCTGTGGTGCGGCAAGGACAGCCCGCTGTTCTGCAAGTCGAAGATGGCAACGTTTGAGCGTTATTTCATTGCCGACAAGGAGGTGGGTAAGGAAGCTAAGGGCAACTATTTCCGGCTGAGAGACGATGAGGCTATATGCGACAGCATACTCGACGCGTTTGGAGTGAAGGGTGACAACCGCCACATCATCAACGGTCATGTGCCTGTTCACGCCTCAAAGGGTGAGAACCCTATCAAGGCAAACGGACGGCTGATGGTGATCGACGGAGGTTTCAGCGAGGCTTATCACAGCGAGACGGGTATTGCCGGCTATACGCTGGTGTACCACAGCCGCGGTTTCCAGCTGGTGCAGCACGAGCCGTTCACCAGTGCTGCCGACGCTGTGGTGCGCGGCACCGACATCAAGAGCACCACGCAGATTGTGGAAATGTCGGCACACCGTATGATTGTGGCTGACACCGACAAGGGCGAGGAGCTGCGCACGCAGATAGCCGACCTGAAGGAATTGCTCTACGCCTACCGTCACGGTATGATAACTGAGCGGATAAGACGATAGACTGTTGGCGTGCCAAGGTTAAAAAACATAAAAAAAACAAGCCACGGCAAGAAAAAACAGAGAAAAGCTTTCCGTTCTCATAAAAAATGACTACATTTGCAGCACTTTAAAAGCAAATCGAAAAAATAAAGACATAAAAACGAATTAAACAAACTATAAAAAACATTCATTAAAATGAAACCATTAAATGCGAAATTCGCTCCTAAGAGCGTAATGCCTGAAAAGGTTATCCAGTTTGGCGAAGGTAACTTCCTCCGCGCATTTGTTGATTGGATCATCTGGAACATGGACCAGAAGACCGACTTCAACGGTAGTGTAGTTGTTGTACAGCCTATTGAGCGCGGTATGGTTGACTGGCTCAACGGTCAGGACTGCCTCTACCATGTTAACCTGCAGGGACGTGAGAACGGCCAGCCCGTCAACACTCTCCAGCGTATCGATGTCATCAGCCGTGCACTCAACCCATACAGCCAGAACGCTGCTTTCATGGCTCTTGCCGACCAGCCGGAGATTCGTTTCGTTATCTCTAACACCACTGAGGCTGGTATCGCTTTCGATCCAAGCTGTAAGCTTGACGATGCTCCTGCCTCTTCTTATCCAGGCAAGCTCGTTCAGCTGTTGTGGCGCCGTTACAACACATTCCAGGGCGACCCTACAAAGGGACTTATCATCTTCCCCTGCGAGCTTATCTTCCTCAACGGTCATGTGCTGAAGGATTGTATCAACAAGTATATCGAGCTTTGGCAGCTGCCTAAGGAGTTCAAGCAGTGGTTCGACGAGTGCTGCGGTGTTTACGCCACTCTCGTTGACCGTATCGTTCCTGGATTCCCACGCAAGGAGATTGCCGAGATTCAGGAGAAGGTTTGCTACCGCGACAACCTCGTTGTTCAGGCTGAGACTTTCCACCTCTGGGTAATCGAGGCTCCAAAAGAGGTTGCCAAGGAATTCCCTGCTGACAAGGCTGGACTGCACGTGCTCTTCGTGCCTTCAGAGGAACCATACCACCAGCGCAAGGTTACTCTGCTCAACGGCCCTCACACAGTGCTGTCTCCTGTTGCTTTCCTCAGCGGCGTAGACATCGTTCGCGACGCCTGCAACCACGAGGTTATCGGCAAGTATATCCACAAGGTGCAGTTCGATGAGCTGATGCAGACTCTTAACCTGCCTATGGACGAGCTTGAGAAGTTTGCCGGCGATGTGCTGGAGCGCTTCGACAACCCATTCGTTGACCATCAGGTGACAAGCATCATGCTCAACTCGTTCCCGAAGTTCTGCGCACGCGACCTGCCGGGAGTGAAGACATATTTGGAGCGCAAGGGCGAGCTGCCTAAGGGTCTTGTGTTCGGTCTCGCTGCCATCATCACCTACTATAAGGGCGGCAAGCGTGAGGACGGTGTGGATATCGTTCCAAACGACGCACAGGACATCATGGAGCTGCTCAAGAATCTCTGGGCTACAGGCGACACACAGAAGGTTACCGACGGTGTGCTCGGCGCAACAAGCATCTGGAATGGCGAGGACCTCAACAACATCCAGGGACTCAACGCCATGGTTAAGGGCTTCCTCGACCTCATCCAGCAGAAGGGTATGCTTGAGGCTGTGAAGACCATCCTGTAATCTTGCCTGATAGAAATTCTAAGAGTCATAAGACTTGAAAATCAAGGTTAAAAAATAATGTTTAACACTTCATGGGGGAGTGACGACGTGATGTCGTTACTCCTTTTTAATGCTAAGTTTGGAGTGAAGTCTTATAAGCCTTATTTGCCCCATAAGCCTTATTTGTCAAATTAAAAAATTTACAAAAATGAAAAATTATTTACTCTCTTTGGCGGCGCAATACGAGAACGCCGAATTTATCAATGGCGACCCTTCGTGGTTCATGCATCAGGTCACGGGTGACAACAACCGTGAGACCACTGCCTTCGTTGCCTCATGCCTGAGCTATGGCAGCCGTAAGCAGTTTATGCCCAAGATTCAACTGTTGCTCGACCACGCCCGTGGCGACATGTATAATTGGGTGCTTGAAGGTGACTTTGAGCGTTTGCTCCGTGACGATGATGACGGTTGTTTTTATCGTCTCTACACTTGCCGTATGATGAATGGCATGCTCCGTGCCTTGCAGCAGATGTTGCGCGACCATGGCAGCATGGGCGCATGGCTCAGGACCATGGGGTGCACCGACTGCCTGTCTGCCGTTACAGCCATCACTGCCTATTTTGCCGAGAATGACAGGGTAGGGGGCATTGTTCCCAAGAACACCAACTCAGCCTGCAAACGAGTGTGCATGTTCCTGCGATGGATGGTACGTGACAACTCTCCCGTCGACCTCGGTCTGTGGAGCAGCTTCATCGACCGCCGCACGCTTATTATCCCAATGGATACTCACGTTCTTCAGCAGTCGGTTCGCTTGGGACTTTTAACTTCAAAGACCGCCTCAATGTCGGCAGCCATAAAATTGTCAGACAAGCTGCGTGAGTATTTCCCCGACGACCCGATGAAGGGCGATTTCGCATTGTTCGGCTACGGTGTGTCACAATCCTTAAAATAATAGGATATCCCATTTTTGCATAAGGCGTGACACCTGCATCCTGCATTCGTCGTGCACGGCCATTTGCTCTTTTGTCATCGAGATAATCAGAAGGACGTATTGCAAGTTTTTTGCGTTATGTGCTTGACTTGTCACCGAGTTAGGGCTTGTTGGTGAACTTGTCGTGTTACTACCACAAAGTTACAAACAGGGAAAACGCTGTAAAAAAAACATAAAAATATCGTTATTATTTTGCTATTCTATCAAAAAACACTATCTTTGCAGCCATTAAATTTTAATGTGATAAAATATAAAAGCTAAAATAAGAATTATGGGCAAGAAATTTGCTGAACATCAGGGTATGAACCTGACACAGACAAACAAAGACATTCTGAAACTATGGGAAGAGCGCGATATCTTCCACAAGTCGATAGACGAGCGCGAGGGCTGTCCTCAGTTTGTATTCTTCGAGGGACCTCCTTCGGCAAACGGACACCCGGGAATCCACCATGTGCTGGCACGCTCCATAAAGGACACCTTCAACCGCTACAAGACGATGAAGGGAATGCAGGTGCACCGCAAGGCTGGCTGGGACACACACGGACTGCCAGTGGAGCTGGGCGTGGAGAAGGAGCTTGGCATCACAAAGGCTGACATCGACAACCGCCAGAGCGAGAAATACATCTCTGTGGAGGACTACAACAAAAAGTGCCGCCAGAACGTGATGATGTACACCGCGGAATGGCGCAAGCTGACCGAGGAAATGGGTTATTTCGTTGACCTCGACCATCCCTATATCACCTACGACAACAAATACATCGAGACCCTGTGGTGGCTCCTGAAGCAGCTCTACGACAAGGGTCTGCTCTACAAGGGCTACACCATACAGCCCTACAGCCCGGGAGCGGGTACGGGTCTTTCGAGCCACGAACTCAACCAGCCCGGCTGCTACCGCGACGTGAAGGACACCACAGCCACCGTGCTCTTCAAGGCTAAGAACCCCAAGGCTGAGTGGACGGAGTGGGGTGAGGCTTATTTCGCCGCGTGGACCACGACTCCGTGGACTCTTCCGTCGAACACCGCACTGTGTGTGGGTCCTAATATAAAATATGTGGCTTTGCAGACATACAATCCCTACAACGACCAGAAAATCACCGTAGTCATGGCTGAGTCTCTGGTTAGCGCCTACTTCAAGCCCGAGGGCAAAGACGCTGACATGCAGGCTTATAAGCACGGCGACAAGGTTGTGCCTTACCGTATCGTGGGAGAATATATGGGCTCCGGGCTTGTGGGAATGGAATACGAGCAGCTCATGCCGTGGGTTAAGCCTTCGGCAAAGGTTGACGAGAACGCCGCGCCGTTTGTAAAGGAGTATGCGGCAGCAAATCCCGACAAGGTGTTTGTGGGCGAGAACGGCAAGGACCAGTTCGTGGAGATGGAGGGCGCAGCCTTCCGCGTAATCCCCGGCGACTACGTGACTACCGACGATGGTACGGGTATCGTGCACATCGCGCCTACCTTCGGTGCCGACGACGCCAAGGTGGCAAAGGACGCAGGCATACCTTCGCTGTTCCTTATAAATAAGAAAGGTGAGACCCGCCCGATGGTCGACCTCGAAGGCAAGTACTACGTCATGGACGAGCTCGACAAGGAGTTTGCCGCACGCTGTGTTGACGCTGATGCCTACTCTAAGCACGCCGGCGACTACGTTAAGAACGCCTATGCCCCCGAGTTCAATCCCGGCGGCAAGTATGACGAGGCTGCTGCCATGAAGGCTGAGGACCTCAACATAGTTCTCTGCATGGAGATGAAGCAGGCGGGAATTGCATTGAAGATAGAAAAACACGTACACAACTATCCTCACTGCTGGCGCACCGACAAACCGGTGCTCTACTATCCTCTGGACTCGTGGTTCATACGTTCCTCGGCAAAGAAGGAGCGCATGAGCGAGCTGAACAAGACCATAGACTGGCAGCCCGAGAGCACGGGAACAGGACGATTCGGCAACTGGCTCGACAACCTCAACGACTGGAACCTGTCGCGCAGCCGCTACTGGGGCACGCCGCTGCCTATCTGGCGCAACGAGGACGGCGAGGAAATCTGCATCGGCTCCATGCAGCAGCTCTACGACGAGATAGAGAAGGCTGTGGCTGCCGGCGTGATGGAAAGCAACCCTATGAAGGACAAGGGCTTCGTGCCCGGCGACTATAGTCAGGAAAACTACGACCGCATCGACATTCACCGTCCTTATGTCGACAATATCGTGCTTGTAAGCGAGAGCGGCAAGCCCATGAAGCGCGAGGCAGACCTTATCGACGTGTGGTTTGACTCAGGCTCCATGCCTTACGCACAGATTCACTACCCGTTTGAAAACCGTGAGATGATTGACGAGGGAAAAGCCTTCCCTGCCGACTTCATCAACGAGGGTGTGGACCAGACACGCGGCTGGTTCTTCACGCTCCACGCCATTGCAACGATGGTGTTCGACTCCGTGGCGTTCAAGAACGTCATTTCCAGCGGACTGGTGCTCGACTCCAAGGGCAACAAGATGTCGAAGCACGTGGGCAACGTGGTGAATCCGTTTGAAATGATAGACAAATACGGCGCCGACCCCGTGCGCTTCTATATGATGACCAACTCCGAGCCGTGGGACAATCTGAAGTTCGACCCCAACGGCGTGGACGAGGTGCGCCGCAAGTTCTTCGGAACATTATATAACACTTACAGCTTCTTTGCTCTCTACGCCAACGTCGACGGCTTCGACTATTCGCAGCCCGAGGTGCCCGTTGAGGAGCGTCCCGAGATTGACCGCTGGATTCTGTCGGTGCTCCACTCATTAATTAAGGGCGTTGACAGGGAGTTAGGCAACTACGACCCGACCCGTGCCGGCCGTCTCATCGATGCCTTCGTAAACGACGACCTCAGCAACTGGTACGTGCGTCTGAACCGCAAGCGTTTCTGGGGCAAGGAGATGAGCAAGGACAAGCTGTCAGCCTACCAGACCCTTTATACCTGTCTGGAGACTGTGGCAAAGCTCATTGCGCCGTTCGCACCGTTCTATGCCGACCAGCTGTATCTCGACCTCACCGCCGCCACAGGCCGTGAGAATTGCGAGAGCGTGCATCTGGCTAAGTTCCCCGAGGCTAACGAGGCTTACATCGACGCCGACCTTGAGGCACGCATGGGCATGGCGCAGAAAATCACGTCTATGGTGCTCGCATTGCGCCGCAAGGTGAACATCAAGGTGCGCCAGCCGCTGCAGAAGATAATGATTCCAGCCGTGGACGACGAACAGCGTCAGCACATCGAGGCTGTGAAGGATCTGATACGCAACGAGGTGAACGTGAAGGAGCTCGACTTCGTTGAGGGTCATGGCATTCTGGTGAAGAAGGTGAAGTGCAACTTCAAGGTGATGGGCAAGAAGTTCGGCAAGCTGATGAAGGGCGTTGCCGCTGCCATGACCGCGCTCGACCAGGACCAGATTGGCGCGCTGGAGCGCGACGGAAAGATAGGCATCGCCGTTGACGGACAGGCTATCGAGGTGGAGGCTGCCGACGTGGAGATAATCAGCGAGGACATCCCGGGATGGCTCGTTAGCAACGAGGGCAACCTCACCGTGGCGCTGGAGGTGGAGCTCACCGACGAGCTTCGCAACGAGGGTATGGCGCGTGAACTCATCAACCGCGTGCAGAACATCCGCAAGGACAGTGGACTGGAGATTACCGACCGCATCAGCGTGACCGTAACACCCGACGGCAGCGTGCAGAAGGCGGTTGACAGCTATCAGGAGTACATCATGACGCAGGTGCTCGCCGACAGCATCGTGCTGGCGGCAAACGACGGCGCGGAGGTGGACATCGACGGACTGAAACTTAATATAAAGGTGGAGAAACGCTAAGGCGTTGGCTCCACCTTATTTATATATAATACCAATAACAATAATTACTCACACAAATAAAACTATAGTATTATGGCAGACAAGACAAGGTACAGTGATGCAGAGCTGGAGGAATTCCGCCTGCTCATAAATGATAAACTGGATGTGGCAAAACGTGACTTCAAGCAGCTGATGGCATCGTTGAACAACACCGACGGCAACGACGTGGAGGACACGTCGCCAACGTACAAGGCGCTGGAGGAAGGCAGCGTTACCCAGTCGAAAGAGGATATCATGAATCAGGCGGCGCGCCTGCAGAAGTTTATCCGAGGACTGGAGGGAGCGCTCATCCGAATAGCCAACAAGACCTACGGCATCGACCGTCTCACCGGCGAGCTGATACCCAAGGAACGCCTGCGGGCAGTGCCTCATGCCACTCTCAGTGTGCAGTCGAAATTGAAAAGGTAGAATAAATTAAATGACTCATAAGAGCAAGAATTTTTTTGGAAGCGGTGTCTTTATGACACTTCTCATTGTGTTGCTGTTGGTTGCCGACCAAGTGATAAAGGTATTGGTGAAGACCAACATGACACTGCACGAGAGCATCGAGATAGCCAGTTGGTTCAAGATATTGTTTATCGAAAACAATGGCATGGCGTTCGGAATGGAGATAGGCAGCAAGGTTGTTCTGTCTCTGTTCCGCATTGTGGCTGTGGGATTTATCTGTTATTACCTGCGCAGGCTGGTTAGGCAGGGCGCACGCACGGGCTATATGATTTGTGTGGCGATGGTGCTGGCGGGAGCTGCCGGCAACATCTTCGACAGCCTGTTCTACGGGCAGATATTCTCGGCTTCGACGCCCTACACGCTCAGCGAGCTGGTGCCGTTCGGCGAGGGTTATGCTCCTGTGCTCATGGGCAAGGTTGTGGATATGTTCTATTTCCCGCTGATTGTAACCACATGGCCCGACTGGGTGCCCGTGGTGGGCGGCGACGAGTTCATATTCTTCAGCCCCGTGTTCAATTTTGCCGACTCCTGCGTGTCGGTGGGAGTGGTGGCAGCCATGCTTTTCTACCGTGAGGAGCTTGGCACACTGTTTGGCGATGATAAGAAGAAAGATGTGGAGGAGAAAAAGAAAGATGATAAGGACAATAGCGAAAATACTGCCGATACTGCTGCTGTTTAGCTGCAGGCCGCAGGTTCCCGACAAATATATACAGCCCGGCGAGATGGAGGATTTGCTGTACGACTATCATCTGTCTCAGGGCGTGGCTTCTACATTGGCGGATGAAGGCGATGGCAATGGTGACTACAAGCGCCGTCTGTATTTCCTTGCCGTGCTGAAGAAGTATGGTGTCAGCGAGGCTGAGTTCGATTCGTCCATGGTGTATTATTACAGTCATGCCGACCGCATGGCGGAGATTTACAAGTCGCTGGAGGAGCGTCTCGATGCCGATGCGCAGAAGATAGGAGCCTCGGGCGGAACTCACACCGTGATGCTCAGCGTCAACGGCGATACAGCCAACGTGTGGAACGGAGTGCGCAGCAAGGTTCTCAGTGCCGTTCCGCTCCATAACCGCATGGATTTCCACATCGTTGCCGACACGTCCTATCATGCAAACGACATGCTGCAGCTCAATTTCCGTTCGTCGTTCCTCTATCAGGAGGGCATGAAGGATGCTGTGGCTCTCATTGCAGTGAAGTATGAGGGCGACACCATTGTCTCAAGGTATCAGCGCGTGATGTCGAGTGGCGAGACGCGGTTGACCATAAACGAGAAAAATGATAAGAAGATAAAGGAGATAAACGGATTTATCTATCTCAGCAAGGGCGGACGTGACGATGCCAAGACCCTGAAGCTGCTGGTGATTGACCAGATACAGCTGGTGCGCATGCGTCAGAAAGCAGAGCCGCAGCAGTCGGGAGGAGTAAAGTCCGGAGGACTGCGCTCTGATTCGCTGAAGAGAGACTCTGCGAAGGTTGTTTCAGCGCCCGCAACGGTTGGAGGCAGCGATAAACCTACACATTTATTAATAGATGAGCCAAGAAAGAATGTGCCGGCTGGGGGTCCACGCCGTATGCTACAAAAACAGAACCTACAGCCAGTGCGTAGTGGAAACTGACGGCGACAGGGTGGTGCGCTGGTTTCATTTTGACGGTGAACTGCCCATGACCGAATGGCACGGAGGCACTGTTTACATCGACGATGTAGGCGGCGATATGAGAATAGTAAGAACCGAGCCTTGATGGCAGGGAAAGTATTCTGCCGGTTGTGGCTGCCACGGAATGAAAACATTTATTTAGGAAACAAAAACATTAAAACTATAAAATAACAATGAAGTTAAGACTCTCAGTCCTGAATTTTCTGCAGTTTGCAGTGTGGGGTGCATATCTAACCTCAATGGGAGGTTATCTCGCCTCAGTGGGCATTGGCGCCAACATCGGTTGGTTTTATTCAGCCCAAGGTTTTGTATCGATTATCATGCCGGCGCTTATGGGCATCATTGCCGACCGCTATATGCAGGCGCAGCGTCTGCTGTCGCTGAGCCATCTTGTGGCAGGCTTGTCGATGATTGGACTCGGAGCCATAGGGCAGGCGATGGGCGACCGCGTTACGTTTTCCGACCTTTTCCCGCTCTATCTGCTGTCAATAGCTTTCTATATGCCTACGCTGGCGCTCACCAACTCTGTGTGCTATAACGCTCTCGACAGGGCTAAGCTCGATGCCGTGAAGGCTTTTCCCCCTATACGCATCTTCGGCACCATCGGCTTTATCTGTTCCATGTGGATAGTGTCGCTGCTGGGCTACGAGACCACCCACGTACAGTTTTTTGTGTCGGGAGCATGGAGCATCGTCATGTGCTGCTATTCGCTCACCATGCCTGCATGTCCGGTCAATCCGAAGAAGGAAAGGCAGAGTCTTTACGATGCTTTCGGTCTGAAGGCTTTTTCGCTGTTCAAAACACCGCGCATGGCTATATTCTTCGTGTTCTCAATGCTTCTCGGCTGCTGCCTTCAGATAACCAACGGCTATGCCGGTCCGTTCATCCAGAGCTTCGCAGCCATCGACGAGTATAAGGACCTGTTCTTTGTGAGCCACAGCAATCTGCTCATCTCCCTGTCGCAGATTTCCGAGACGCTGTGCATATTGCTCATACCGTTCTTCCTTGGCAGGTTCGGCATCAAGCGTGTCATGCTCATTGCCATGTTTGCATGGATGTTCCGTTTTGGTTTCTTTGCCATCGGCGACCCTTCGGGCGGCATCTGGGCACTTATTCTCTCCATGATTGTCTATGGCGTGGCGTTCGACTTTTTCAATATTTCGGGCTCGCTCTTTGTAGACAACGAGACGGATATTGACATCCGCAGCAGCGCACAAGGAGTGTTTATGCTGATGACCAACGGACTGGGAGCTTCTATCGGCATGATTGGCGCGCAGACCGTTGTTAACAGTCTTACTGTTAACGAAAGCGGCATTCAGGTTGGCGACTGGACTTCAGTGTGGTGGATATTCTCTGCCTACGCCTTGGTGGTGGCTGTTGCCTTTGCCCTGCTTTTTAAAAATGAAAAATGAAGAGTGAAGAATGAAGTTCGACATAAGTCAATTAAGAATTGCAAAATTGATGAAGTCAATTTTTGTTCTTCCCTCAAACCTCCGCAATTATATTCGCCGCGCAGTCCATTCTTCATTCTTCACTCTTCATTCTTAATTTAATTAATATGAAGGAAACACGATTCTTTTACGTTCCTGGTGCAGGCGGCACCACTGAACTCCCTGACGACGAGGCGCAGCATGTGGCGCGTGTGCTTAGGATGCAGTCGGGCGACGAGCTAATGCTCATGGACGGTGACGGCAGTTTTTTCCGTGCTGCCCTCACCATGGTGAGCAATCATCATTGCCGTTATGAGATACTGGAGCATCTGCCGCAGCAGCGGCAGTGGCTCCGCCGTATGCACCTTGCCATAGCCCCCACGAAGCTCATCGACCGCATGGAGTGGATGGTGGAGAAAGCCACGGAGGTGGGATTTGATGAGCTTACCTTTCTCAACTGTAAATTCTCCGAACGCAGTGTTATAAAGCTTCCACGTATGGAGCGCATTGTCGTGTCGGCGGTGAAGCAGAGCCATAAGGCATGGATGCCCCGGCTGAACGACATGACCGCCTTCCGCCAGTTTATTGACGCTCCGCGCGGCGGTGCCAAATACATTGCCCATTGCTATGGCGAGGTGGAGCGCACCTATTTGTTTGATGAAATATCACGCTTGCCTGCCGACGAAGATATAACGGTGCTCATCGGTCCCGAGGGCGATTTCTCCATTGATGAGGTGAAATATGCCGTGGCGGCAGGCTATAAGTCCGTGCATCTTGGCGACAGCCGCCTGCGCACCGAGACCGCCGGCTTATATTCCGTGATGATGTGCAGGGTGTGAGCTATATTGGCTTTTTTATGGTTCTTCGTCAATTTAGGTGGTGAAAACCATCTCTATACAAACACAAATAATTCTTAACCAATGTTTTATATAAAACCACAGAGACACTCTAACTTTGCAGTGCCAAAGAGATTGGTGAGTACTCGT